>JBLHNX010000001.1:0-37791 GCA_047622125.1 Paracoccaceae bacterium
CCGTCAAAGTGGCCGGGAACGGATGCAAGGGCTTCGTTTCCGACCCAATTGGCCATCTGCGCCATGCCCGTGGTGGTCATTTGCAGGCTAAGCGCGGCAAGCAGATCGTTCGTTAGAACGGATTGTTCGACCTGCGAAAACGTGGCGAGCTGCACCGCATAGTCCGACGAATCGGCAGGGTTGAGCGGGTCTTGGTTTTCCATCTGAACGGTTAGCATTTTTAGAAATGTCTCAAAGTCCGAACTGATAACAACCTCGGACGCGGCGGCATTCGAGGGGCTTCCTGTCAATGTCGACATGGATGTTGTTTGCGAGAGTTCCATTGTGGTCTCCTGTTTCTTAGAGGCGTAGATCAAGGCCCGTGGCGGACACTGTCAATTTCGCCAAATTGGCTTGATCGGATGATGGGTCAGGCGAGTCGTCCGTCGCATCTTCTTTGGTTTGTTGCTGCGCGGTTCGGGATTCTGCATCGTCACCCGCAAAGGCAAAGGTGACATTGTCGTAACCGAGTGCCTTGAACTCTTGCGCCAACCCATCCAGATGACGCCGCATAAGATCAGCTGTTTCAGGACGTTCGGCAGCAATTGTCAGGACGATGCCATTCTCAAGTGGGCTAAGAGCCAATCGCACACGGCCAAGCTCTTCGGGGTTTAGCCGGATTTCTGTTTGCCCATCAGATTGCTGGGTTACGGCAACGGCAATCTGATGGGACGCGGAGCGTGCCATCTGCACCGTCACGTGGGGCGCTATGCCAACCGCGCGGTCGGCACGCGGCGACGTCGCCGATTCACCGGCGAAAGCATCGCGCGCCACACCCATCTCAGCCTCTGTTTCCGCCTTAATAGGGTCGATTTCCACAGCTTGATTGGCGAAACTGATTGGCATTCCCGTGGGAATACTTGGCGTCTTTGCGATTGTTGGCCCTATGGGTTGGTGAGCTGTTTCTGACCGTTTGGTCGCGATTGATTCAACTGTATCAGTGGGTGCCTTAGGCGTGTTCGCAGCCCATTCAAACGGGTTCTGCGAAGTCGGGCCATTCGGAATGAGAATTGGTGTTGGATCGACGTGGGATGGTCCGGGAAAGGATACGCCAATGCGGTTTGGGGTTTGTGAAGCCAAGGAATGCGCACTTCTTGCTACGTCAGGCGCGGCCGCTTTTGCGATGCCCGCCGGTACTGCGGAAGCCATCTCAAATTCAGCGCTTTTTGCCTTATTAGGCTCTGTTTTCGACCCAGCTTCTGAATTCTCGGGACCCGAAATGATCGCGGTATCCGCATAATTGAGGCGCACATTCTTCGGTGTGGCTTCGACCGCCGGACTACCCTTCTGGTCCAGAATGGGCGCGGTTTGAATCGGTGTGTTCGCTTGGGCATTTGCCACTTGATCGCGCCATGAATGCAAAGCCGCATGGGGCGCTGAAGGCGTTGCATTGCCCGCCGAAACACGGCCACTGACCATAGTACTGTCCAAAGCCCGCGCCAGCGGCAAAAGGGCGTGATTTGACGTGGATATCGCACCTTCCGCTGAGGGGCGCTCCTCAGTCTGCGGCTTTTCAGACCCTTCCAATTCATGGCTGATCAGGTCGGGTTCGTCCGTCACCAAGCCAATGCGATCGTCAGCAGCATTGTCAGGAACGATTTCTTTCATCGGGATCGTAGCTGGCTGTGTTGATAGCTGCGCGGCCAAATCATCCATGAGCGCGGAAAAGTCCGCGAAATCTTCAACGTCCTGAACAATGCTGTCGGTATCGGCAGGCACACCTGCGCTGCCTGGTCCGCCACGCACGCTGACAGGCACGCTGACAGAAAGAGCGGCTTCGGGAAAATGAAAGGGCATCGGTTCTCCGACTTGGCCAGTGGTTTCGGACACAATCGCGCAAGAAGCTTACCGAATGTTTACCGATTCCAGTGCATGACTACGAAAGTTCTTCAATTTGGAGTCATTGTCATGGTCGATCTTGCTGTTAGCACCCCGCAGCCTTTCAGTGGACACCCGCAGCCCAATCCCCCGACAGGAGAGGAGCAGCTTCGCGACGCTGCGAATGCGCTTGAGGCAAGTTTCTTGTCGGAAATGTTGAAATCCGCAGGCTTGGGCGCGTCACGCGATGCAATGGGCGGCGGCATCGGAGAGGATCAGTTCGCGTCATTTCTGCGAGAGGAGCAAGCAAAGCAGATGGTCGCCGCAGGGGGTATCGGCCTTGCCGAATCGCTTTTTGAAGCGATGAAGGGGCGGATCAATGAATAGAGCCACAGATCGACTTCTCGCGCTCTTGGACGCGGAAAGAAGGGCAATTATGTCCGGCGAGTTTGGCGCGCTTTCTGGGCAGGCAAGCCAGAAAGAGGAATTGTTCGATTCAATCGCCGCAGAAATCGCGCCCGATCCACCACTGCTTCATCTCTTAGCAGCGCGGGTGAAGCGCAATCAGGAATTGCTTCAGGCTGCGATGGCAGGGGTCCGCGATGTCCAGTCGCGCATGGCAGAATTGAACGCGGCGCAATCCACTCTCAACACTTATGACCGAGCTGGACAGCCAAGCCAGATATCGCGTCATCATGGTAAGCTCGAACATAAAGCCTAACGATTTTAGACAAATCCTTGGCGTGTAGTGCAGGCGCATTAGGGCGCTGTTAATCACAGACACCCCAAAGTCACGACGCACCAATTTGGTGGCACGGCATAGGAAAACCTGTGGCGAAAACTGTCAGAATGACTGTTCAAAATCGACCCTAGCAAAGGGCGAATTCATGAAAACCAGGCGCAAAAGCGCCGCTTCGAAAGGGACCGCAATATGTCCAGTATTTTGACAAACAACAGCGCGATGGTTGCGCTGCAAACCCTGAAATCCATCAACGGTGACCTATCCAAGACACAAGCGCTGATCTCGACCGGCAAATCCGTGGCGTCTGCCAAAGACAATGCCTCGGTTTGGGCCATTTCCAAGGTCATGGAATCAGACGTTAAGGGCTTTAAGGGGATTTCCGACAGCCTAAGCCTTGGGGAATCCACGGTTGCTGTCGCCCGTCAGGCATCGGAAACCGTGACTGACTTGTTGACTGAAATCAAAGGCAAGGTCGTTGCCGCTCAAGAAGAAAACGTCGACCGAAGCAAGATCCAGACTGACATTGACGCCCTGACTGACCAGATCAAATCGGTCGTTGGCGCGGCACAATTCAACGGCCTGAACCTTGTGAAGGGCACTGACGACATGAATATACTGTCGTCTTTGGATCGCTCCAGTAACGGCAGCGTTACGGCGAACAACATCACTGTTGGGCGTCAAGATTTGTCGACTGACGCGGGGACATTTGGCACGGGTACAAGCCTGAACGCCAATGCAACAGCAAGTGCTGCTAATGCAACTTCAACCGGCAACACGGCTGATGTGACAATCGCGACTGATGCCGACATGTCTGACAACGCAGTCAGCATTACCGTCGCGGGCACGACGCTATCCTTCGCATCTGGCGAGCTGTCAGGCGATCAGGATGCTGCTGCGACCCAGATTACCGGCGCGCTGAATGCGCTTGGTCTTGAAGGGATTACCGCGGCTGTAAACGGCTCCAATGCCAACCAGATCGACATCACTTCGACCCGGGCATTTGAAGATGTCGGTTTGACAGCAACTGGTTCAACAGCCAGCGCCGCGACAATTGGACAACGTGGTGAAAGCGTTGCGTTGTCAACTTCGGCAGCGGTCAACGAAGGTGACGGCTACAAGGTAACCGTTGGCGGTGCATCGTATAACTATGTCGCCGGCAAGGGCGAGAGCATGGAAGACGTCGCCAAGGGCTTGAAGACTGCGATCGATTCGGCGGGGATCACTGGCGTGACGAGCGCTGTTTCGCAAGACGACACGACGGGCCAATGGAGCCTTAAGGTGGACAATGACGGGACCGGGTCCGCCAGCCTTGCATTTTCTGCCGTAGGTAATGCCGGTGGTGAAGCATCTGGCGGTCTGTTCGGGTTGGACGCCATCAACGTTGAGACGAACGCTGGCGCGGATTCCGCGCTAACCAACATCGAAACGATGATTTCCAACTCGATTGATGCGGCCGCCTCTTTCGGTTCGGCACAGGGCCGGATCGAGAACCAGAGCGACTTTATCGGCAAGCTGACGGACTCGCTTAAGTCCGGCATCGGGTCGATGGTCGACGCCGACATGGAAGAAGCTTCGGCCCGCTTGCAGGCGCTGCAAGTCCAGCAGCAGTTGGGCGTGCAATCCCTGTCGATTGCGAACCAGTCGCCTCAGTCGATCTTGTCACTGTTCCGTTAAGATAGGTTGGGGGCGTCTAAATCGGGCGCCCCCGCAATCGCCCGCGGCAAAGCCGCGTCTTGGCCCCATTCGTCCCGAAAGGACACGACGTGAACGTCATCGAACAAGCCCGCCAGGCCTATGCGCCGGCAAAATCACCATTGCGAACAGGCCGCTCGGCCGAACTACAGCTTTTCAGCGAAACCACTGCACGCCTGCGAACCGCTGCAACAACCCCTCTCTCAAACTTCGGCGCGTTAGCCAAAGCCTTGCACGACAATCGCACCCTTTGGACGCATCTTGCCGCCGAAGTCGCGGATCATGAAAACGGGTTGCCACAAGACCTGCGCGCACGCCTATTCTATCTGGCAGAGTTCACGTCCTATCACTCGCGCAAGGTGCTGCGCGGCGAAGCGGACGTAACTCCGTTGATAGAAGTCAACACCGCCGTCATGCGCGGCCTTAACGGTAAAGGGGGTCTGTGATGACTGGACTTGTCCTCAAACTTGGCCCCAAGGAGCGCGTGCTTGTAAACGGTGCTGTCATTGAGAATGGCGACCGCCGGTCACGCCTATCGATCATGACGCCGAACGCCAACATCCTGCGTTTGCGCGATGCCATTCGCCCGGACGAAGTGAACACGCCAGTCCGGCGGGTCTGCTATATTGCGCAACTTGTGTTGTCGGGTGACGTAAGCCCCGACGACGCGAGCCATCAGATCTTGCGCGGGATCGAGCAGCTTAGTCAGGCGCTCACGGATCACGATAGCCGCAGTATTCTTGACGATGCGACGCAATCGGTTGGTGAGGGAGAGTTCTATCGCACACTCAAGCGCTTGCGCATGCTCTTGCCACGTGAAGAACGCTTGCTCGCCGAAGCGCGGCGCCCGTCATGAGTTTTCAGCCGGTCCTACCGATGTCTGGTTATACCGGCTGGCGATTCTTGCAACGCACGCTTGATACGCAACAGGCGGCGTTTTCCGACAGCGCCCCAGTTGCCCGTGCAACGGATCAGTTTCGCGAAAAAATCGGCGAGGTCCGCACCGCAGCAGACCTTATGGCGAATCGGGATATGCTCCAGGTTGCGCTGGGTGCCTTTGGGTTGGATGAGGACATCAACAACAAATTCTTCATTCAGAAGGTCCTTGAAGAAGGCACGCTGAATGAGGACGCCCTTGCCAACAAGCTTTCCGATTCCCGATACAGCGACCTTGCAAAGGCTTTTGGTTTTGGGGACTTTGACACCCCCCGCACGGTCCTCAGCACCTTTGCGGACGAGATCATTGATCGCTACGAGGCTCGCCAATTTGAACGCGCGGTTGGCGATCAAGACAACACAATGCGACTGGCGCTCAATGCCGGCCCTGCGCTTACGGATATTACTGCAAGCGGCAGTAATAACGCGCAGTGGTTTGGGATGATGGGTAATGCGGCCCTGCGTTCTGTGTTCGAAGTTGCGCTGGGGTTTTCAAGCAGCTTTGGCGCGATCGACCTCGATCAGCAACTGACCGAATTCAAGGCGCGGGCAAAGGCAACGTTTGGCACCGATCAAATGTCAGAGATTGCCGGCGAAGACGCGCAAGAAAAACTAATTCGCCTCTACATGCTGCGCTCTGAAATCTCGGCAGCGGGCGGTTTTTCATCAGGTTCTGTAGCGCTTAGCCTTCTTCAATCGGTTGGATCGCTCTACTAGCGGCGCGCTTTACTGTTTCGGCAATTCAGGGTCGTCCCTAACAGCAGGAAGGGCTTGGCGTAGGGCCGCAAAACTTGCTGTCGGATTTGGGTGGCGCAGGGTTAGAAACCGATCCAGAGCCGGGTAGCAAGATATGGCGGCATCAGTCGCGAGGTCGCTTCCATCGACATAAAGCCCCGCCTGAATCATCAATTCTGATCGATCATATTTTCCAAGGTGGGCGCGCGCGCTTTGGATCAAGAGGTTTTCGCCCACGTTGGCGACCCCAGGCAAACTGCGCGAAACGGATCGAAGTAAATCAACAGCCGGAAAACGCCCACGCTCGGCAATGCTGCGATCCAGTACCACATGGCCGTCAAGAACACCGCGCAGCATATCGGCAACCGGTTCTTCCATATCCGAACCAGCCACGAGGACGCTATAGATCGCCGTAATATCGCCACAGGTTCCTGCCCCGGGACCGGCGCGTTCGCAAAGTGCTGCAATCGTCGGACCTGTTGATGCCGGATAGCCGCGCAGTGTTGCCGGTTCACCGCCCGCCACAGCAAGTTCGCGGTGTGCTTGGGCAAAGCGTGTCACGCTATCGACAAGCAGCAAGACCTGTTGACCTGCGTCACGAAAATGTTCCGCCACAGCCGTCGCCGCTAATGCGCAACGCTTGCGTATCTGTGGCGCACGATCCGATGTTGCTGCAATTACGACCGACCGTCGCATCCCGTCGTCGCCCAAGACATCCTCGACGAATTCGCGCAGTTCGCGCCCACGCTCACCGACCAGTGCAATGACGATGACATCGGCCGTGACTCCGCGCGCGAGGTCGGCAAGAAGCGTGGATTTCCCCACACCTGATCCGGCGAATAGGCCAATACGCTGCCCACGCGCGAGCGGTAACAGGGTGTTAAAGACCGCAAGACCTGTGGCAAGCCGTTCGCCCATCGCGCGCCGCGTATGCGGCGGCGGCGGGTCGGCACGCACACGCCGTTGGCGCAAACCGGGCAAAAGTGGCCGCCCGTCAAGCGGCAGTCCGTCGGGATCAATTACCCGTCCGATCCAACTGGCATCGGGGGCAAAACCGCGCCGCCGTTCAAGACAAACCTTATCATTCACCGCGACACCATCCGCACTCCCCTCTGGCAACACATAGACGCTCGCCTGATCCAGCTTGACGATTTCGGCGCGCAGTCCTGCCGCATGTCCCAAGAACGTCACGCGATCACCCAGCGCGGCTTGCGCGCCGAGCCCTTTCACCTGAACACGCTCACCCGTCACGCCGATCACACGGCCGAGGGGGCGCGCCACCTGCAAATGCGCCAATGACGCGCTGATACGTTCAAGAATTGGATCTGACATTTTCTCTCCGGGCTTCGGGCAACAACCTCTTCTTAAGGAATCAGGGTTAAGCCTTAGTTGAAGCCTATCGAGGGAGAAGCCCCGATGTTCCAATCACTGGACGTTTTCCAAACTGCCTATGACATGGCCCGCCACGCGGGGCAGCGTCAGGCTGTGACCGCGCGTAATATAGCGAACGCCGACACACCCGGCTTTCGCGCTCAAGTCATCGACAGTTTTGCCGATACTTACCGCGGCAGTGAGCCCGCCGCGCTGCGAAGCACGCGCGCCGGACACATCGGTGGTACACAGGCCGGCGTTGCCACAGCACGTGTCCGAATGGCTGACACCGAACCATCGCCCAACGGCAACTCTGTTTCCCTTGAAGAAGAAATGCTGCGCGGAGTCGAAATCCAGCGCGAGCACAACCGCGCACTTGCCATCTATAAGCACGGACTTGACGTGCTGCGGATGAGCATCGGACGCAGGTAAGGCATCGCCATGACAGATTTCTCCAACGCCCTAGATGTTGCTGCCAGCGGAATGCGCGCCCAAGCGAGCCGAATTCGCCATGTGTCCGAAAACATCGCCAACACCGACACGCCTGGATACCACCGCAAGACAGTCACGTTCGAGGAAGTCGTTGCGCGCGGCGATCATAATGGAGCCGTCGAAACAGGCCGCGTGCGTTTGGATCGCACCGAACTTGATCGCGTCTATGATCCGGCGCATCCGCTTGCCGATGCAAGCGGGCACTATGACGGGTCCAACGTGAACCTGCTGGTTGAAATCGCGGACGCCCGCGAGGCCCAGCGCAGCTACGAAGCAAACCTCAAGATGTTCGATCAGGTGCGGCAAATGTCGTCGTCCCTGATGGACCTTTTGCGCCGTTAAGGAGGCGGACCCATGGATATCAGATCAACCCTTGTTGCCCAGCAATACGCCGCAAACAAAACCGCAACCTCGCCCCAACCCGGTGCCGACGGCGGAACCGCATTTGGCAAGGCCGCCGAGGGTTTCGCCGCGACCCTGCAGCAGGGCGAGCAGACAGCCATGGCCGCAATGTCAGGCGGCGCCGACCCGCATGCATTGGTTCAAGCGCTTGCCCAAACCGAACTGGCCGTCGAGACCGCGGTGACAATTCGAGACAAAGTCGTCGAAGCCTACCAGGAAATCCTGCGGATGCCCGTCTGATGGATGAAACGCTGTTCTATGACACCCTGCGCCAAGGCCTGTGGATTGCTGTTTTGGTCTCGCTGCCGATTCTGACGGTCGCGCTGATCGCAGGTTTGGTGGTCGGGCTTTTCCAAGCTTTGACATCCATTCAAGAAATGACGCTGACCTTTGTCCCGAAATTGGCTGCGATTGTCGCCGTGTTCTGGATGACGATGGGCTTCATGACGGAAACGCTGGTGTCCTATTTCCAGACCACCCTCGTCCCGATTATCGCGGGGAGTTAGGCAATGGAAAACGCAACCTACACCGCATTGACGCGCCAGTCCGGATTGATGCGCGAAATGCGCACTGTCGCAAACAACATCGCGAATACATCAACCACCGGTTTCCGCGCTGAAGGTTTGATTTTCGCCGAACACATCAAAGCGTTGGGCCCTGATGCAGATTCGCTATCAATGGCGACGGCTTCGGTGCGAGACACGCTTCAGACGCAGGGAACATTGACCCAGACAGGTGGCACGTTTGACCTCGCTATCGAAGGCGAGGGGTTCTTTCTTGTGGAAACCCCGCAAGGTGAACGCCTGACCCGCGCGGGCAGTTTTACACCCAACGGTGATGGCGATCTGGTCACGCCCGAAGGGTATCGTGTGCTGGACGCCGGCGGCGCGCCGATGTTCGTGCCCCAAGGGGTGCGCAGTATCGGCATCGCCCCCGATGGCACGATGAGCGCGGACGGACAGCCTGTTGGGCAGGTCGGGCTGTTTCTGCCCAACGATCCAATTGGAATGATCCGCGAAGATGGCGTCCGATTCCGTGCCGATGATGGGTTCGAGGCGGCCAATGAAGGGCGAATGCTCCAAGGTTATCTGGAAGAATCCAACGTCAATCCGATCCTTGAAGTGACCCGCATGATCGAGGTGCAGCGCGCCTACGAGTTGGGCCAGACATTCATGGAAAAAGAAGACGAGCGCATTCGCGGCGTGATCAAGGCCTTGGGCCAGTAAGGAGAACCTGATGCGCGCATTACGTATTGCAGCGGCCGGCATGACGGCACAACAAACACGGGTCGAGGTGATCTCGAACAACCTCGCCAATATGAACACGACGGGCTACAACGCCCGTCGTGCCGAATTTGCCGACTTGCACTATCAACAAATAACGCGGCCCGGCACGATCAACGCATCCGATGGCACGGTCTTGCCCACAGGTGTCCAACTGGGCCTTGGTGTGCGCCCCACATCGGTGTCGGTTATGCTATCGCAGGGGTCTTTGGCGGCGACAGGTGGTGATCTTGACCTTGGCATCGAAGGGTCCGGGTATCTTGAGGTCACCTTGCCAGACGGACGCGCCGCATACACCCGCGATGGTGGTCTCAAGCGCACGGGCGAGGGGTTGATCGTAACGTCGGACGGTTATCCGGTCGTGCCCGATATCACGATCCCGCGCGATGCCCGCTCGATCAGTATCAACGCCGAGGGCGAGGTCTACGCCTATTTCAACGACCGCATCGAGCCCGAGCTTTTGGGGCAATTCAACCTTGCGGGATTTACGAATCCCAAAGGTCTTGAGGCAATAGGGTCAAACCTATTTCTGGAAACACCCGCTTCGGGGCCATCAACTATCGCGACACCCGGTCAGGACGGGCTTGGCGTGTTGCGACAGGGTTATCTTGAGGATAGTTCTGTTGATGCCGTGCGCGAAGTGACCGACCTGATCGAAGCACAGCGCGGATACGAGCTGAACTCCAAGGTGATCACCGCCGCCGATCAAATGCTTGGTGCAATGGTGCAAATCCGATGATCCGTATCGCCCTTCTTTGCCTTCTGGCGATGCCCGCCGCTGCCGAAACTCTTGTGGCCGCGCGCACGATCCCTGCCCGTTCCGTAATCGGGCCAGACGATCTGCTGTTGCGCGATGCGTCCACCCCCGGCGGCCTTACGGATCCGTCCGCGCTGATCGGAATGGAGGCACGCGTCGCCCTTTATGCTGGGCGACCTATTCGCCAAGGCGATGTTGGCCCACCCGCCGTTGTGGACCGAAACCAAATTATCCAGCTGATCTACATGCGGTCCGGCCTGAAAATTTCCACCGAAGGGCGCGCGCTTGATCGCGCTGGCCCTGGTGATTTGATCCGCGTGATGAATCTGACGTCCCGTTCGACCGTCACCGCCCGCATTGGCTCTGATGGGGCCGCCTATGTCTCATACTAAGGAAACGTCATGAACTTGCGCCTTCTTGCATTGATCCTTTTGGCCCTGCCCGCGTCCTGTGGTCGGCTTCAACAAATCGGGCAAGCGCCCGAGTTTTCACCCGCCGCGGCGACCCCTGAACATGCCGCGATGCTGACCTATGGGATGGAGCCTGAACTGGCAGTGAGCGCGCTTGAACCAGATCAACCGTCACTTTGGACAGGCGCACGCGGATCGCTTTTGGGAGATCGGCGGGCGGTACAACGAGGCGATATACTGACAGTTGTCATCGAAATCGACGAGCGCGCCGAAATCTCGAATGCCACTGACCGGTCCCGAACGGGTTCAGAAAGCATGTCGGTTCCCGATTTCTTTGGCGTTCCCCAGCGTATCAATGAAGCCCTGCCTGACGGCGCGAGCCTTGATCCTGCGGTATCACTTGCGTCATCCAGCAATTTTGGTGGGGATGGATCGGTGCGGCGCAATGAACGGCTAACACTGCGGGTTGCGGCGACCATTGTTGACGTGCTGCCAAACGGCGTGCTGTCGATCCAAGGCACCCAAGAAGTACGCGTAAATTTTGAAATGCGAGAACTGCTTGTCAGTGGGTATGTACGCCCCGAAGACATTAGTCGGCAGAATGAAATCACCTACGACAAGATCGCGACTGCGCGCATTTCCTATGGCGGGCGCGGGCAAATATCGGACATGCAGCAGCCCCGTTATGGCCAGCAAGCAGCCGATGTCATCTTGCCCTTCTAAGGATCGATCATGAAGAAGCTACTTTTTCCTCTTGTCCTGCTTTTCGTCGGTATCGCAGGCGGCGTCGGCGCAGGGCTTTTCCTGTTTCCACCCTCGCACGACGAGATGGTTGAAAACCCCTGCGGCGAATTACCTGACGGCGAGGGCCATTCCTCCGACATAGCAAGCGATGACCCCGAAGAAGCGACCGACCCAGAGGGAAGTGAATATGCCCGTCTGAATAATCAGTTTGTTGTGCCCGTTGTTAAGGATGGGCGCGTGTCAGCCCTTGTTGTCCTTTCGTTAAGCGTTGAAGTGCCGGTTGGCGGAAAGGAGTTTGTCTTTTCCCAAGAGCCGAAGTTGCGCGATGAATTCCTGCAAGTTCTATTCGATCACGCCAACATGGGTGGATTTGAGGGCGCCTTTACCAGCTCGCAAAACATGGGATTGTTGCGATCCGCACTACGTGATTCCGCCATCGGTGTCGTTGGTGCGCGAATTACTGATGTGCTGATTGCCGATATCGTTCGTCAGGACGTGCAATAATTAAAGGCGGCGCGCCGCATTCCGGCGTCGGGCCTCATGCTCCCTTTTTGCGAGCGTCGCTGTCGCCACGTTTTTACCAAAAGCGCGTCCAAGGGCTGCTTTTAGAATATCTTGGGTCACGAATAGCTGCGCAAGCTCTTGATTGAGGGCCTTGCGTCGCTGCTCAACCCACATTTGCCAACGCAAATCTGCGCCAGCAAGTTGCGCTGGATCTGCGGCCCGATCAACCATTGGCCGGGCCTCCCTCGCAGGTTTTAGAGATGCGAGTTGGGCGCGCACTGCGCTGATTGCGCGGTTGCACTGCGCCATCTTTGCCTGCTCGGCGCGCAGCGCCGCGTCGGTTAATCGCGCCAGATCATCCAATTGCTTGGCCCGATCCGTCATCTGCCGCCGGCCTTCTTGCGGATCAATTCTGCAAATCGGATTGCGGCTGCAACGGCGCGGTAGTGATCGGAACGAATTTCATCACCAATTTCCAAGTCAGCATGAAGCGCACGCGCCGTTGGCGGATCAGAGTGAATTGGCACAGCATTTTCATTGGCGATTTCGCGGATCCGCGCCGCGATATCGTCCACCCCTTTTGCCACACAGACCGGCGCGCCGCCGCCGGCTCGATCCCATTTTAGTGCAACAGCATAATGGGTCGGGTTCACAATAATGACATCAGCACCGGGCACATCCGTAAGCATTTGCGACATCGCGATTTCGAAGCCCTTTTGACGACGCTGCTGTTTCATAGCAGGGTCGCCCTCCGCGCCCTTCATTTCATCCATCAGTTCTTTGCGCGACATCCGATGCTTGCGCGTATGCTCTGCCTGCTGCCAAACAAAGTCGACCACGCCCAACGCTGTTGCCACAATCAAAACGATAAACAAAAGGCCAACAACAAGGCGCAACAGTTCGGTCGTGACGAGGCCCGCCGAAAGGTACATTGCGCCAAGAATGCGTGGCATTTGATATGTCAGATAAACACCCAGAATGACGCAATAGAGACTAAGTTTTGCAAAGCTCTTGGAGAATTCGAAAAATCCGGACCTTCCAAATTTGTTCTTGAAGCCCGAGATCGGAGAAATGCGAGACAGTTTTGGTTGAAGCTTGGTCGGGGCAATCACAAAGGCGCGCTGGGCGAGGACTGCCAAAATAGCAAGTGCCGCCGGAACGCCGAACCAAGGGGCCAACTGACCGATCATACTTATCATCAGGCCGCCCATCATCGGCGCGCCTGATCCCGCGAAAACATCCTTTGAAAACGTATCGGCGTGATCCAATAGGGCTGCGAGCCCCCCGCCCAAACCCAACAATGATGCCGACCCAAACGCCATCGCCGCCAACAAAAAGCCGCCGTACCCCGCAGCTGTGATCAGGTCAGTAGATTTGGGCACCTCGCCCTTTTTGCGTGCGTCATCCAGTTTCTTTTGGGACGGTTCATGTTGCTTGTCTTCATCGCCCTCTTCGCTCATCTGAGTGTTCCAAAAGGGTCGATCATGAAGTCGCCAAAGGCATCCACCCAAATAGAAAGCAAGATCGGGGCCGACACAAAAAGCAGAATCAAACCACCCGCCGTGATCGCGGGCGCGCCGACGAAGGAAACCATCAACTGTGGCATCGCACGATTGATGACACCAAGGGTCACGTTGTAAATAAGCGATGCGATGACAAACGGCGCGGCCAGCGTAAAGGCCAGCGCGAAGGCGTGACCGACCTCGGCCAATCCAGCGGCGGACACGACGGCCGGCGACGGGAACTGGCCTGCGGGGATCAATTCGTAGCTATAAATCATGTATTCGGCCAGCCGGACGTGTAAACCAAGCAAGGTGGCCAACGCCAGTCCGGCGACAAGCAATACGTTGCCGATTGCGGGGAGCGGATCGACGCCTGTGCTTCCGCCAAACAATTGCGAAAGCGATGTAGATTGAGCGGCGATCGTGCCTGCGATCTGAAGGGCGATCACGAACAGGCGAAGCATCAGCCCCATGAACAGCCCCGTTGCGGCTTCGGCAAGAATGATCGCTGTCAAAGCGGCGGAGGCCGCAGGCTGCGCAGGCAGCCCAGGGGCGGCGGGTAGGACGATCAGCACAAAAGCCAACGTTACACCAAGACGAACGCGCATTGGCACGTTTTGTTCACCAAAAGCAGGCACGAGCGCCATCATCGCGCCGATCCTTATAAACACCACAAAGCCGGTCCAAAGCGCTGTTACACCCATGGGTGCGATCTGGGCCAACGCCTCGATCATGCTGGAACAAGCCCAACCAGCGCCGGGCGCGCGTCGACGCCGATTTCCTCGAACGACAGCACCGGATTTGGAATGCCTTTGGCCGTCATGACCGTCCGCAAGAACCGCCGCCGCCGCATCGATGTTACCATGGCGGGATAGGCACCCGCTTCGCCCGCTTGCGCCATTTTCTCGGCTATGGCCGATGCAAGCCGGTTAAAATCGTCAGGCGGCAGCGCCACGTCTCCGGCTCCCTTGTCTGTATTGATTTGATACGTTGCAAAGATATCTTCCCACTCGGGCGCCAATTGCACCAAGGGGATCGTTCCATCAGCGCGGCGCATTTCGGCGACCAGTTGAAACCCCAATCGCTGACGCACGTGTTCGGCGATACCTTCAGTCGTTGGATAGATCTGGCGGCCCTCGGCGGCTGCTTCGATGATGAGTGGGAGATTGCGGATCGAGACCCGTTCCTCAAGCAACAGGCGCAGCACCGATAGCAAAACATCTACGGGCACTTTGTCGGGCATCAATTCGGCAAGCATCTTGCGATTGGCTTCGCTTCGCGCCGGATCGCTAAGGTTGGTCATTTCATCAAGCAACCGGCGCAGCGCCTTGAGCGTCAGCAACCGCGGAAAGTTACGCTTGATTATTTCAAGCAGGTGGGTTGCAAGAACCTCGGTTGGCGAAACGGTCGTAAGGCCGGAAAGAGCTGCGGTTTCCTGATCTTCCGGGGCAATCCAACGCGCCGGCGCGCCATAAACAGGCTCGTTGACGTCCTCCCCCATGACCGGAGGCGGCGTCGGGCCCGACAAGAGCGCAAGCATTTTTTCAGGGCGCAGATTATCGCGGACCTGTTCGACCCCCAGAACTTTGACAACATATTGTCCAGGGGCGAGGGCGGCATTGTCAGTTAGGCGAATTTCAGGCAGCAGGACACCGAATTCAGTGGCAACGTGGTTGCGCATATTCGCAATTCGCGCATCCAATCCCGTTCCAGGATCCAGCACCATATCAACAAGATCAGGTGCAAACTCCAAATGGATATCATCAAGATCAAGCATGTCGCCCATCGAAGAAACGGCGGCTGGAGTCGCCGCTCCGGCGCTACTTTGCGTGTCTTCTTCAGCCTCGCGTTGGGCCTTGCGCGTCATCAGATATGCGCACCAGCCAAGTGTGAGCGCACCAAGTAAGAACGGTAGGAATGGCAGGCCGGGCACCAAAGCAAAAAGTGCCATAAGAACGGCAACGGTTGTCAGTGCTGCGGGATGCCGACCCAATTGCGCAACGATCGCAAGATCAGTTGCCCCTTTGGCGCCACCACGCGCCAGCAAAAGGGCTGACGCGATCGAGATTATGACGGCTGGGATCTGACTGACAAGCCCGTCGCCTACAGTCAGAATTGCGTAGGTTTCAAATGCGGTGCCTAGCGGCATGCCGTGGATGCTCACGCCAATCACAAGGCCCATGACAAGGTTCAACACCGTGATGAGAAGGCCTGCAACCGCGTCACCTTTGACAAATTTTGACGCGCCATCAAGCGACCCGAAAAACGTTGTTTCCGCTTGCTCGGTTTCGCGGCGCAGCTTTGCCTCGGTGTGGTCGATTGCGCCCGCGCTCATATCCGCATCAATGGCCAGCTGTTTGCCCGGCATTGCGTCCAAAGCAAATCGTGCGCCCACTTCGGCCATGCGTGTCGCGCCCTTGTTAATCACGACGAAGTTAACGATCAAAAGGACGCAAAAAACGACGACGCCCAATAGGACGCTTCCGCCCATCACGAAATTTGCGAACCCCTCAATGACGTCACCGGCGGCGGATGTGCCTGTATGACCCTGCCCGATGATCAATTTCGTGGACGAGACATTTAGCGAAAGTCGCAACATCAACGATGCCAAAAGGACGGTTGGGAAAGCGGAAAAATCAAGTGGCCGTTCGATAAACAGCGTGACGGTAAACATCAAGATTGCCAGCGCAAACGAAGCTGCCAACCCGATATCAAGCACCGCAGCGGGCATCGGCAGAATCATCATCACGATGATCGCCATGAGTGCGAGGGCTAACAGAACAGTCGGACGAAATATGCTCGCGAAAGTAAGCCCGGACATCATGGCAAGCACGCCGGGATTGCGGAGGCGCCGCGAAGCAAGGCGATGCAACGGAGCAAGACAGCCCGCTTCAAAACGTGCGTCACTATGTTGCCAACAGCGCCTGCGATTTGCAGGCCAGTCGAAATTCCCATTTTCACAACCGCTTTCTGCAGCTTCAATGCAGTCAGCCTAGGTGGCGTTCGTTTAGAATTCGTAACCAGAACCAAGCCTTAGTTAATTGGCGACACGGTTTCACCCGTTTCCACAGGAAATCGTTCTAACAAATTCTGGATCAGGTCTCGTGTTTCGCTGGATTTACTCAAAAGGAATTCTCTTTGCGCCAAAGGCGAGGCCGGTGCGGTCACGATCGTATCGCCCAACATGCGCTGTGAAATATCACGCAACAAAGGGTCTTCGGATTCAGACAATCGCGCCCAAGCTCCCGCGCGCCATGCCAAATTTTGGTCTGGACCATCTTCGCCAAGGGACGCGCGGTCAGCGGCGACCGCCCCCCCTAAATCACCGCGGGCAATCAAGGCACCCGCCCGCAAGCGCGACGCTCGTGGGTCAGTCATGCCAGCAATTTCGCGCAAAGCATCTTCGGGCTGCCCTAGCGCAAGTGCAATAGAAGCGCGCAGATAGCGACGTTCGCGCATATCGTCCTGACCGGCATCACCAAGCAATAACTGCCCGGCGCGGTCCGGAAAGCCTAGCGTCAAGAGCCGCGCTGCGGCAGCATTCTGCGCTTCATCGTTGATGTCGGTCGGAAAGTCATCAAAGGCAAGGTGCAGGAATGCCGCGTCTGGCAGGACTTCTGTGGCACGGCCAAACACTTCGCTTTGCAGCGCGGTAAAATCGGAGTCTTTCATACTGTCGGCAAGCGGGCTTGTTACTTTGATCGCTTGGGCAATCAATCCTTGCTGAGCGAGCGCGCGGGCCAGCAGAGCACCCAGTTCAGTGGAAATCGCCTGCCCACGAAACTCAAACTGCACGGCTGCGATCAAATCAATGACATCCTGATCCAATGCCCGCTCTTGCTGCAAAGCTAAATTGACAAGCTCGATGAGGGTCTCGGGCGTCGGCCGACCATTTGACTCGCGCGCTTCGGCCAGCTGGTCAAACGCTGCATCAATGTGACCGCCACGCAATGCAAGATCAGCCATTGCGCGATCAACGGCAGGGCTTTCACCAGTCACTGATCCCTGAACGGCCTGCAGAATGAGCGTAGACGTTTCGGTGTCATCAACCTCAAGAAAGCGAGTCGCGAGTTGCGCGCCAAGATGTCCACGAAGACCTTCTGGCAAGCCGCGGTGGGCCAGCAAGACGGCGTTACGATCAACGCCCACCGACTGTTCTATGAGTGTCTCAACCGCCAACACAGCCCAAAGGGCCCCTGGCCCCACACAGCCAAGTTGTGCGCTTAGCAATCCATCGGGCACAGTGTCGCCGTCAACAACTGCAGCCATTTCCGCAAGGATTTCGCGCGACTTTGAGCGAACACCATCCAGCGAAAGCGCCTGAAGCGCCTCGCGACCGAAACCATAATAGATATAGCTTCGCGCCAAAGCTTCGGGTGCGGTGGGGGGTATCCTGTCGAATTCTTCGGTTAAAAGGGTCCGCTGCATGCCGACATCAAGGTTAAACTGTTCAGTGTGTGACCACGACGTCAAATCGAACTGCGCCGCCTCGAGGCAGGTTTCGCCCTGGTCGGATAACGTGGCAGCAATGACATGTGGGAAAGCCTGATCATAACTGGTCCGCAAGCTGATTCCCGGTCGCCCAGTGGGTGTGCGACCCGGTGTAAGAGGATGGCCTGGATCAGCGGGTGGAGATTGGACAGCCACAGGGACTTCTGATGATGTTTCGGCTTGCGTAATCGCCCTCGAGAAATCGTCTTGCACGATATCCAAAAGCCCTTGCGAGGATGCACGCGCGAGACTCTCGATGAGGGCCTGTTGGGCTGCGGAAACATCTATTGCCTGCGATTCCATCGCAAAGGGCTCGCCCGTCGGGGTATCAAATTCGTCCAATGCGTTACCTGTCAATGGGAGCACCACTGGGGGTGATGTCAGCTCACCTTGGCCGACTGGTTCTGAGTTGCTACCCTCAAACTCTGATCCGCTTGGGGCAGGCCCATCAATGATGTCGATCACAAGGCGATCCGGCCGCCATAGAAATGCGTCGGCATGACAGACCTCGCACGCCAAGCTTAGGGTCAGCGTTCCAGCAGCTGGACCGGTGGCGACTTGTGATATTCGGGTGCGCGGAATGCGCGCAAAAACCGAACCAAGTTCGTAGCGTTCGGCCTGTCCATCAACAGTCAGAACGTAGCTATCCGCCGCGCGGTCAAGTGACCATTCTGCATCGATTGGTACGGGCACCACGAGTCGTGAAAATGTCTCGTGCTCGCCGCTGCGCACACCAGTATCCTGCGCGCAGACTGCCCCACCTAGGAGGGTGAAAAGTACAAAAAGAAGCCAGCGCCGCACTATGCCGCATCCTGCTTGGTCGCTTTCAACGCGTCTTCGAGGTCAGTAAAGCTTGGCCGACACGCAGCCGGCGTGTTCTGGCGCCCAACCTCGATACAAATATTGGGGGCATGCTGATGAAGGTTGGCAACAAGTACCTCGCGAATGAGTTGGTGGAAGTGACCATCTTCGTCGATCACGGACTTTACCCGTGCCGCGAATGGACCCACCAAGCCATAGGCAAGGAACACGCCCAAGAATGTACCGACAAGGGCACCCCCGATCATCTTACCCAAAATTTCAGGGGGCTGGTCGATCGATGCCATTGTCTTGATCACTCCCAAAACCGCCGCGACAATTCCAAGGGCCGGGAGACCATCGGCAATAGACTGCAAAGCATGGGTTGAATGTAGCGAATGATGCTGGGCTGCTTCGATCCTTTTCTCAAGCACTTCTTCGACTTGATGCGGATCGTCATAGTTCATCGAAGCGGATCGCAAAGTATCGCAAATCAGCGCGACCGATTCGTTGTCTGCTTGAATCTTGGGGTATTTAGAAAAAATTGTGCTCTCGGACGGGCTTTCAATATGCTCCTCAAGGCCAACAGGATTAGTGCGCGCCACACGAATCAATTCAAACAAAAGGCAAAGTAGGTCACGATAGTCATCCGGCTTCCATTTGGGGCCTTTGAATACCTTGCCAGTATCCTTGATCGTGTGTTTGATCCCCGGCACGTCGTTGGACAAGATGAACGCACCCAGTGCGGCACCCCCGATCATAATCATTTCAAATGGCAGCGCTTTGAGGATGATCCCCATCTTGCCACCCGCAAGGATGTAACCGCCGAATACCATCACAAAGATGATGGCGATGCCAATCAGCCCAATCATGTGTTTGTCCTTTCTGCTCTTTGTCGCAGCTTGGCACAGCAGTGGTTAAGGTTTTGCCATCATTGGTTATTGTGTGGGCACTTCGGCGTTCCGGCCCGCAATTACAACGCTGATCGAATATGCTGTCGACGGTTCAAGGCCTGTCATGATGCCCGCGGCGGCATCGGGGCGCATGCGTGACAAAAAGCCCGAGGCGAATTCTGGCGCCATTTCCTCAAAGAGCGCTGCCGCATCGCGCGGCTTCATATTTTCATAGACGGTTGTGAGGCGGCCAATGTCATCCTCGGCAGCTGTCGAAGCCACGGCGAGCGTAGCAGCAAGGCTCGACTCGGCCTCTTGCAACTCGGCCAGGCGATTCGCGATTTCCTCATCGGCAACATGTAAAGCCTGAAGGCGGTCAGCGAGTTGAGCCTCGCGGCGCGCAACGCGATCTTCGCGCAAAGTAAGCGCCAAGATAAGGCTCTCACTTTCAACGCACTGCTGGCTTCCTTCGTCTTGCGCGGTCACTGCCAGTGGCGCGAGCGAGCCTTCGGAATTTGCAAAGACCTGCCCGGCTTCGCCCCCTAAACGCAACACTCCTGATGCCACCAAGAGGCCAAACACAACATAAAGCGGGCCGCGTGCACGACGTCGCGGAGTTACCTTGCCAGCCATCAAGCGTCCTCCGATTCGGACTTCTGACGCACGAAGAACGGATTGATTGGTGTTTGCTTTGGCATAGCATCAGGCAGGTCATGCATGGCGGCAAGCAACAGCTCGATGCGACGCGCGGCGGCGTCAGCTTTATTGGAGTTTACCATGAGTAACTGCGCCGATTCCCCCGCACCTTTCTGCGCAAGAACCAAAGCGCGGGTCAGATCATCAACCTGTGCTGAAAGAACCGCAACTGCACCACCGACACCTTTTTCAAGGTCGGTAAAGCGGCGCAAACGACGCGACAGGATGTAGCAATAAAGCGCGGCACCAACTGCGCCTGCCACAAGTAGAATATCAGCAATCATTGCCATGGGTCAGCCTTTCTAGCTTAGCACAAATTCCATAATCAGAAGGTCACGCACCCGCCCTTCGCCAGCGATAACCTGGACGCGTCGCAACATCTGGGCACGCAGCCGCATCAATGCGGCTGGCTCATCGAAATCAGAAACCTCGACCGCGCGGAGATATCCGTTCAGGACGTCAACAATGCGTGGCTTGATTGATTCTACATCTGAGGCAAATTCAGGCGCGACTTCGATCTGGGCAACGAAACGCAGGTATTGATGGCCCGAGCGGCTCGGCAGCGATATCAAAAGCGGCTCGAGCGCGACAAACGCAACGGGGGGCAAAGGCTCAAGTGGGTCGGGCGCATGGCCACCGTCAGCCGTTTCATGACTGCCGCCAACAAGCCCCATCTGCACCGCCATAAAGCCGCCGCCGCCGCCAATCAGCGCCAACACCAGCCCAAGGATGATCGGCATCTTCGATCTCTTTTTTGGAACGTCGTCCGCCGCGACTTCTCCGTCTGTTGTGGCCTCGCTCACGATGGTGGCTCCTTGTTTGCCCTCCCTTTCATATGCCGACAACAGCTAACCGATTGTTAAGGCTGTTCAGTCAAACATGCTGGAGGTGGGCAGAAGTCCCGCCCTGATCTGGAGAATCCATTGGAAAACCTTGCCGTGCTTTGGTCATCGCTAACCGCCCGTCGCCGTGTCGCGGTCATTGGGGCAACGCTGCTGGTATTTGTCGCGGTCTTGATGCTTGGGCGAAACGCTGCGTCCCGCGATATGGCGCTGCTTTATTCCGGTCTGGAAAGCGGCGCGGCGGGTGATGTGGTCGCGTCACTTGAACAAGCAGGGGCAACCTACGAGGTTCGCGGCTCGGCGATTTTTGTCGACTCGGCCCGCCGTGACCAGTTGCGAATGACCCTTGCGAGTGAGGGACTCCCGGCAAACAGCACGCAGGGGTATGAGTTGCTCGATAATCTATCCGGTTTCGGCACCACATCGCAAATGTTCGATGCCGCATACTGGCGCGCAAAAGAGGGCGAACTGGCGCGCACGATCGTCGCCTCGGCTCACATCAGAACGGCGCGCGTGCACATCTCGACCCCATCGAGCAGGCCATTCGCGCGGGGCTTTTCGCCCACTGCCGCTGTAACGGTGACGACTGTTTCAGTCGGGCTGACCGCCGCAAATGCCAATGCTCTGCGATATCTCGTGGCCTCTGCGGTTTCAGGGCTGTCGCCAGATGATGTCGCGGTCATCGATGGCAATGGCGGGCTGGTCACTGGCGCTGACGATCCTGCAAGCATGGCAAGCGGTGATGACCGAAGCCGTATGTTGCGCGAACGTGTCGAGCGACTTTTGGCGGCTCACGTCGGCATGGGAAATGCCGTTGTCGAGGTAAGCGTCGAAACCCAAACCGAAAGCGAATCGATCCTTGAGCGCACTTTTGATCCCGACAGTCGGGTCGCGATCAGCACAGACGTTGAAGAACGCACGGCTGCCACGCAGGACACGCGTGGGGGTGATGTGACCGTCGCATCAAACCTGCCCGAAGGTGATGGCGCTGGCGCGGGCGGGGCGTCCACCAATGAAGACGTCGAGAACCGCACGGTCACGAATTACGAAGTTTCAGAAGTGCAGCGCGAAATTGTCAGGGGGCCCGGCGCGATCCGGCGGGTCACGGTTGCCGTACTCGTGAATGATATCGCACGCGTAGATGACGCAGGTGAAACAATCACCGAATCACGACCCGAGGAAGAGCTGTTGGCGCTTCGCGATTTGGTGGCCTCTGCGGTCGGGTTTGATGAAGCCCGTGGTGACGAAATCACAATCCGCTCCCTCACGTTTGAACCCGTTGCTGTGCTGGGAACCGATGCGCCACTTGCTGCCAGCTCATCGCCTTTGAATATTATGTCACTCATCCAACTTGGCGTGCTTGCTGGCGTCGCTCTTGTCCTTGGATTGTTTGTTGTGCGGCCCATCTTGACCTCGGGACGCCAATCCTTGGTGACATTGCCCAAGCCGATCGAATTGCCGCTGACCGCCATTGGTGGTGCGGCTCAAGCTGCCACCGCTTCTCCTGCCTTAATCGAAAGCGCGGTGAACTCAGCCAATGCGACCCTCGCTCCTCCCAATACGGCTGACGAAAATACGCGTGATGCAACTGACGCCGACCCCGTGACGCGGTTGCAAAAAATGATTGAAAGTCGTCAGGCGGAAACCCTGCAGATCTTACAATCTTGGGTCGACGAGCCTGATAAGGCGGGTGCTTAGATGATGATGCACGCACCGTTCCTGCAGGATTTTGACCAGTTTGAGCAGGCTGAACATGATAGCCAAGCACCCTCTGTCGATTTTGAGGCCGGATATACAAAGGGTATTGAAGAGGGGTCCGCGCAGGCCCGGCTTGATGCCACGCTCATGACGGCTTCGGCGGCTCAAGCGATTGCAGACATGGCGTTCGGCTACGTCGAGGCGCGCGCGCATTTCCTTGCGTTGCTTGAACCGCTCTTTGAATCACTCACAGCACATCTCCTGCCGCAAATCGCGCGTGAAACCCTGCCGGCACATGTCGCAGAAGCGCTTAAATTAACCGCGTTGTCCGATGTGGCAGGGCCAGTTGAAATCGCGGTTCACCCCGAAAACGTTGCCCGTCTTGACGATTTGATGCGGACGAACGCCGGTTTCCCAATCCATCTTTGCGCTGATCCCGCATTGGGCCTCGGCCAGGCACACATTTGCGTGCCTGGTGGCGAAGGTACTGCCTTGGATGTTGACGGCGTCGTTCACGAAATCATCACCAGCCTCGCTGCGCTTTTTGACAAATCTGATGAAAGGATTGCCTAAATGGCTGACAAACATTCTGATGGGCACCCACTGCGTGATGTCCCGATTGAGATCACCATTTCCGTTGGCCGCGCCCGCCCGATGGTCCGCGACCTCCTCTTGCTTGAGGAGAACGCTGTGTTGCCACTGGATCGAAAGGTCGATGACCCCGTCGAGCTTTTCGTCGGCGACCGGCTCATTGCACGCGGAGAGTTACAGGAACTCGAAGGTGGCGAGGCTGGTCAATTGGCTGTGCGCTTAACCGAAGTCACCGCAGCCACCGGAGAGTTGGGCTGACCATGCGCAAACCTGTCGCCTTGACCGTTGGTGTGGCCATTGTCGTGTCGTTGGCTTTTCTAGCCGCGCCAGTCGCAGCGCAGGACGTCGCGATATCAATCGGCGGCGAGGGTTCGCTGACGTCGCGGTCAATTCAATTGATTGCGTTGATTACAATCCTCAGCATAGCGCCCGGGCTTGCAATCATGGTGACCTGCTTTCCGTTCATCGTAACTGTGCTGTCGATTTTGCGACAAGCAATCGGGCTGCAACAGGCTCCTCCAAACATGTTGATCGTTAGTCTTGCTCTGTTCCTCACCTACTTCGTAATGGAGCCTGTCTTTGTAGCAGCATGGTCTGCCGGCATCGAACCCCTGCTGAACGAAACGATAAGCGTCGAAGACGCTTTTGCCAAAACCATGGGGCCATTTCGTCTCTTTATGGCTGCCAGAATCGCGCCGGACACTTTCGCCGCTCTTGCTGACTTGCGCCCCGATCTTGGGTCGGCGGTGCTGGCACCCGACGCGCCCTTATCCGTATTGGTCCCTTCGTTTCTTCTGAGCGAAGTGGAACGCGCGTTTCAAGTCGGTTTTTTGATCTTCCTGCCATTTCTCATTATCGACTTGGTCGTCGCTGCGGTCTTGATGTCGATGGGCATGATGATGGTACCGCCTGCGATCGTGTCTCTCCCGTTCAAGCTTGCGTTCTTTGTCGTCGCGGATGGCTGGGCGTTGATCGCCGGAAGCCTGGTGCGCAGTTATTATTGATCTCCATTTGGATTGATAGACGCGATTTTTTTCAGCTTAAGCAAATACCTAGCAAGCCGAATACCTACAGGCAGGGAACGTGGGTTGCGCACCGGATTGACCTTACCGTACCACAAATTCGGCATGTAGTGCGCCGGCTGCCTTGATGCTCTTGAGTATATCGATCATGTCGCGCGGCGAAACGCCCAGCGCGTTCAATCCTGCAATCACTTCGGACAGGGATGTCCCCTCTTGGACTTCGGCAAGGCCGATCCCCGGTTCTTCGGTGATCGCCACGTCCGTGCGCGGTACGACAACAGTTTCACCGGGCGCAAATGGGTTGGGCTGGGCCACAAGCGGGCTCTCTTGAATGCGAAGCGTAAGATTTCCCTGACTGACGGCGACGCGACTGATACGCACATCTTCGCCCATAACAATCGTGCCCGAACGTTGATCAACAACGACCCGCGCACGGCGCTCCGGCTCAACAAGAATGTTCTCGATCCGTCCAAGCGCGTGTGCTGGCGACGCCATGCGCGTCGCGGCGATGTCCAATTCAACAGTGCCTGCATCAAGCATAACAGCCACATTGCGACCAAAATCACGATTTATGGCTATTTCAATGCGCCCGGCAGTTGTAAAATCGGGTGTGCGTAGCGCCAAACGGATCGTGCTAAGCCCTCCGAAATCAAACGCAACCTCACGCTCGACGGTTGCACCTGATGGAATAACCCCTGCCGTGGGCACACCCTGCGTTACACTTGCGCCATTGCCCTGCGCCGTGGCGCCACCCGCAATGATCGTTCCTTGTGCGACGGCGTAGATTTCGCCGTCTGCGGCATTCAATGGTGTCATAATAAGAGTGCCGCCCATCAGGCTACTTGCATCACCGATAGCTGAAACCGTGATATCAATTGGTGATCCCGCCCGTGAAAACGGGGGAAGGCTGGCGGTAACAAGAACTGCGGCTACGTTTTTTGGACGAAACTGCTCTCCTGTTACGTTCACGCCAAGCCGTTCAAGAATGTTGGTCATGATTTCTTCGGTAAAGGGCGAATTTCGCAGCCCATCCCCCGTGCCGTTCAGACCAACCACAAGACCATACCCAACAAGGTCATTGGATCGCACGCCATCGAATTCCACGAGGTCTTTGAGCCGGATCGGTGACGCTGTGGTCGCGCTAGCGATGATCGCAAGAACGAGTGTCAGGCTGGCTATGATTCTATTCAACGCAGATACTCCGCTAAGGACAAACGCGACAGTCTGGCTGTCACAGTGTAGTGGGTTTCGAGTTGCAACTGGACTTCTTGCATCTGCGCTGCCGTCTCAAACGGGTCCGCCGATGTCAGTTCATTTCTGATAAGGTTCAACGTAGTTTGCCGCGCGGACTGCCGCGTCACTACGTCTTGTACTCGGCCTTCTGTGCTGCCCAGGCGCGCCTGCAGGTGCGTCAGTTCTGTCGCATTCGCCATCAGACGAAGACCGCTTTCTTGTAATAATTCGGTCTGGGCGGCTTCATCACCGGCCAGCGCGCCGTCAGCAACAAGCACGGCCAGCGCAACTGCTTTCAATAGATCGCGGAGCGCTGGATCATCAGCTTTTGCATCAAGTGAAACTGTCGCGCCTTGATCAATGCGGCGCGTTTGCGCCGGGCCGTTATCACCAACATAGCCAAGGGTTTCAAACCCGCCGCTGGGTGCATCAAACCAAGCATCGACGGCCATCATCACATCTGTAGCTGTGGTGGCACCCATGGTCGCCGCGCTAAGTTCCGCCATGATGGTATCCGGTGAAGCGATGGCCGCGCTGTCAACTGCGGTTCCTGCAAAAAGGGATTTGTCAGCAATGCGTCCGTTTAATGTTGAAACGATTGATTCGAATGCACCACGCGCCGATTGTGCAGCTGTGGCACGTTGGCTTGCGCCCCCCGCGGACGTGATCGCAAGCATCTCACTGGCCAGTTGACCACGCGTTGCATCAAGCTGCTCAAGCGATGCTTGCATCAGTGATAGGGTCTGGGCGGTTTGTGTTGTCGCACGCCCATATCCTTTCAATAGTGACAGTTGTCGGTCCACATCCAGTAGACGTGTCTGGTCATTCCCAAGATGCGCCACAAGGTCAGAAGATTGTCCGGTTGATAGCTCTTGAACGAGGGTGCCAAGCCGGGTCTTGAGCGCAATATTGTTGCGCAGAGATAGGAAGTGCTGCGATTTATCACCGACCGATGTCAGGGTCATCTCAAAGCTCCATCAAGGTCTGGATCATCGACTCGACTGTCTGAACAAGCTTTGCGTTGGCCGCGTATGCTTGCTCAATCTGAAGGAGCATCTGAAGTTCGTAGTCCGAGTCCACACCATTGCTGAGTTCGGCTTGGCGCAGCGTGTCCCAGCGCGCTGTGGCGAAGCTGACCTCGCTATCTGAGGCTAGTCGCGCGCTACCAATCTTCGACATCAGGTTCGCTGCATGCCCTGACGATGACGCGAGCTGCCCGCCAAGTGAAATGCTCCGGACGTCAGAAAGTGCATCCGACCATGCGTCAAGTTGTTGGCTGGCCCCAATCGGCCCAGCGGCCAAGGCATCGACCCCGTCGCGAAGCCGCGACAGTGCGCCGCCCTTTGCGGGGTCGACTGCCGCATTCACGCTGATCCGGCCAGCGAGGCCGATTGCGTTTAGTGGGTCGAACGCCGTGCCATCATCTGTCAGAAGGCCGGCTGCACCCACAGCAAGGGTTGGATCTACTGCCGGATCTTGAAACCTCTCGATCAAGTCGCGCGCCATAGCATCAAGGCCAGATTGCACGTCGGTCAGAGCGATGTCACGCATCGAAAATGCAGCGCCAAGTGCGCCACCCGCCAGTTTTCCCACGCCGTCCGTCGGCGATAGTGCTTGCCCGCCGAGTGTGATGCCAGACAGACCGCCCGACGCCAACGTCATTTCCGCAGTTGCGAAGTTCGTGGCGGCAAATCCAAATTGCTTGGCGGGCCCATCGATCAACGACTCGCCACTGGTTGTCATAAGCGCAACTTGCCCGCCTTGCCTGTCGACTTCGCGGATTGGCACAATCTCGGCGATTGTATCAATGGTCCGCTGACGTTGATCTATAAGTGCCGAAGGATCATTGCCGGTGTTAAATGACATCGTGATATCTGCGTTAAGCTGTTCGACCTGCCGCAACGATGTGTTGAGCGTTTCAACGTGTTGCGCAATCGCCTTATCGGCATCGATGCGCAGTCCCTGCACCCCATCAGACGCTGCATTCAACGAACCGGCTAGCTGGTTAAATCGATCTACGACACCTTGAAGGTGCGTGTCAGACGGTGGTGCTGCCGAAGCGTCGATAAGTGCCTGTTCGACGTTGTTCACCCGGTTTGAAAGTGAATCAGGTGCGCCTGCAGTGCCAATAAGCCCCTCGACCCGCGACAAGAAGTCCGAAGTTTGTGCGTGGCCGGACAAACCAGCATCTGCAAGGCGGCGATCTGCTAGAATGCCGCGATCCACAATGCGGGTCACGCCATTGATATCCACACCCGCACCGCGCCCACCAATTGTTGCGGCCGACAAATCAAGGCGGCGGCGCCCGTATCCATCCGTTAACGCATTGGCAAGGTTGGAAGACACTACTTCGGCCATGCGCGAGGCGGCCGTTAGGCCAGACAATGCGTTAGAAAGCGAATGCGAGATGCTCATGGGGGTGGCCTTTCAGCGCGGTTAGCGTTTGATATTCGTGGTTTCCTGAAGCATTTCGTCCACCGTCTGAATGACCTTGGCATTGGATGAATAAGCGCGCTGGGTCTGAATAAGCTGGGTCAGTTCGCCCGCAACATCAGTCGCGGATTCCTCGCGCGCGAAACTAACCACATCGCCAGTCGGACCGTCGCCTGCGTCCCACAGAAAGAAGGGGCCGCTGTCAGGCGTTACGATGTAGCTTTGGTGGTCTTGCGTCATCAACCCGTTGGGATTGGGGACATCGACCAAGGGCACCTGATAGATCGTACGCGAGATGCCGTTGTCAAAATAGGCATGCACAAAACCGTTTGGGTCGACTTCGACCGAGGTCATGTTGCCGACCGGCGATCCGTTCTTGGAAATAGAAACCGGCGCAAATGAATCAGAGAGCTGCGTCAGACCGCCCGGATCACCGAGTGTGCCGATATTGATAGTTACTGGGCCGCCGGCAACATTCACTTCAATCGCGCCAGTAGCCGGATTGTAGGGACCACCGCTCACATCAGCCATGGACAGCAGGCGGCCGCCGGTCGTCCGGTTGTCATCAAACACCATTGTGTATTCACCGATAACCGCGCCACCGCTCGCGCTATCGGTCAGTATCATTGTCCATTCATTGGTTGATGGATCACCGGGTGCAGGCACACTGGGCACGAACTCGATCGACAGGCTTTCCGATTTTCCAAGGTTATCGAAATATTCTACCGACAGGCTTTGACTTTCGCCAATAGCGCCATCTTCGGTCTCGGTTGCTGGCAGATTAACGGCCAGCCTCATTTCGGTCGTGGCGTTGCCACTGAATTGGTTTGTGTTGATGCGGATCGGCTCAAGGGCGCCGACTGTATCGCGCGGATAGGTGGGGACGCTCCCATCGGTACCCGCGGGCCAACCCATAAGTACAAGGCCACTTGGTGATGTAAGGTACCCTTCAGAATCGGGACGGAACGACCCCGTCGACGCCAGCATGAGGGGAAATTCACCGTTATCGACACCGATTGATGTCCCTGATGTGACAGGCAATAGGCCACGCCCGCGCACCGCCAGATCAGTCGGGTTGGATGTTGAGACAAGCGGCCCACGCTCATCAATCAGACGTTGGGTTGTTACCCTGACACCGCCCGCTGAATAGGTACCTGTGCCGCTTTCAATCACCATTGAGTGAAAATCGGCAACTGCCCTTTTATACCCAAACGTCGCAGAGTTCGCGATGTTGTCCGAGATCGTCGCGAGCCTGCTGGCATTCGCGGCGAGCCCTGCAACACCTGCATTCAAAGAAGAGGAAATCGTCATGTGCTTGGCCTTTCTGCATCAAGAGCTGACGGAAATATCCCGTCAGTCCTAAGGCACCCGCACTTAACAGCGGCCTAACACATAAAAACTGAATGATTTTTAGCTGGGGGTGCGCAAAAGAATAATCTCGATCCGGTCATTCCGCAGGGCGAAGGGATCAGTCACAGCAGGCGAGCGATCAGCGTGCCCGGTGATGCGCGCAAAGCGTGGAGGCTCAAGCCCGCCGGACTCCAAGAGTAGGCGGATACTTGCAGCGCGCGCCATGGACATATCCCAAACCGGATTATCAATCAGCACAATCGGGCGGGATTGCAGATGCCCTTCGACGGCCACGTTATTTTCGACCAGTGAAAAGACACGCGCAAACATCTGCGTCAGTTCTTGCGTCACCGGAGTTGCGAGCGAGGTGTCGGCATAAAAGAGCGGCGCATCCTGCAATGCAAAGATCTCAACGACCAGCCCCTCGTCTGTGAGGCGGGTAATGACATGGCGCAGCGCCTGATCGGAAATCAGGCTCTCTCCTCCACGGCCAACCAGTAGTTCTTCGATCTCAAGCAGAGCGGCGACCTGCGCCGCTTCTTGTGCGGCGTCTGCAGCGCCACCTTCGGTTGGTGTGTCGCTTGGCACGACCGTCCGCACGCCTGTGCCGTCCTGGGCAAGCGTTTGATCAGTAAAGATGTTGGTGCCACCAAACATCCCCTCACCACCGCCAGAAATGCGGTTGATAGGAAGCGTCGGCGAGAAGTAATCAGCAATGCCTTTGCGTTGCTGTTCAGTCGTCGCATTCAGAAGCCACATCAGCATGAAGAAGGCCATCATTGCGGTCACAAAGTCCGCATAGGCCACTTTCCAAGCACCGCCGTGATGACCACCACCGGCAACAACTTTCTTACGCTTAATGATTATCGGCGCATTGGATTGCGCACCCATCACGTCCACCACATTTATTTTCACCCAACTGTTTGTTAGCAGGCGTGTCGTAAAGGTGGCCTTAACAATTCAAATGCAGTCTATTTTGGTGGCTTTGCATAGATTTCATCAGGGCCGCAGAATTCGGCCAACTCATACCCAGCAGCGCGCATGGTCCGCGCAATACGCGCAGTGCCCGCGTTGTTTTCAATGGCCCAAACGCCAACGTTATGATCTGCAAATGGAAACGACTCGAGGACATCAACCTCTCCGCCTTCGATGTCCAAAGACACGAAATCGGGGTGCATTAGACCCGATTCATGCAAAATCTGGCTGAGTGTTTGGGTCTTAACCTTGATCGTCTTTTCCTTGTGGCGTTTGTCAGCACGTACCCGATCCAAAAGAGCGGTATCATAGCTGTCAACAAGCCCACTCATCTGCGTAAATCCCTCGGCAATCTCGAGAAAATCCGCGTCGCCTTCTGCGTTGGCAACCGCAACACCCAGACACTCACAGCGGCGCACAAGGCGGGCCTTTTCCAATTGTGCCGGGACAGGTTCGACCAATAAGCCAGTCCAACCGCGCCAGACTTCAAAGAAGAAACTGTTTGATCCTGTTGTGCCGTCGTAACCGCCGATATCGACAAATGTGCCGCCACGTTTCTGGCCCATGATTTGATCGACGATCAGGTCCTGCCCTGCTTGCGAAGAAAACGGGTATTGGCGCGACAGCATCTGCCGGACCTCGTGTAATTGGCGCATGATCGCGCCGCGTTTACGGGTTTTTTCGCCCTCTAATGCCAAGGAGAGAGTCTTGCGCGCTTCCAGAAGCTTGCTGCGCGCAGTTGCAATTGGGTTTTCAGTCATATTTGTCCCGCTGATTGATGATCCACATAAGATTTTTCTTCGACAAGGTGTGACCCAAGTAACAGGTTGATTCGCTTTTTCACATCCGCTCGTTTGTCGTTGGTCACATAGACGGCACGTGCAAGGCGGATGAATTCTTCGCTAAAACTCTTTTTGGCCTCGCAGGTGCGAATGTCATCTTCGATCATCCAAAGCGCGCCGTTGATCCGGTAAAGCTCCTCCCACAGCTGGGCGAGGGCATCACTGTTAGGGAGGTTTTTCTCAGCGATCGCCTGCAAAACGTTCTTTTCATGGCGCACGTTAGCAAGCTTGGATGGTTCGGTGATCTTTTCGGACTTCAGTCGCAGGATTGTCAGCTTATCAATCAGTTCTCCGGGGGCTGTAGGGACAAGAATATCATCCACGCTTGGTTTCCTTTTTCCATTCCGTGACGCGTGCGCGCAAATTTGCCTCGACGTCGGCAAAAACGGGATCCCAGTCCATCGGTTCCGCTTGCCTGAACAGCCGCAGGCTTTGATACCAATCCGTCGTATCGCCGCTGTGACGGAACACCCAAAACGGGTCCCAATGCAAAAGAACCCACGTTGGCAGGCCAAGCGAGCCGGCAATATGCGCCGTAACCGTATCACTTGTGATGATCAGGTCCATCTGCTGCATAGTTGCCGCACAATCAGCAAAATCGCGGTCTGTGCTGGCAGTATCTTGGATCAACATACTGGAGCCATCTGCGATGAACGGATCGAGGTAGGGGCCCTTGTAAAGCGAGAAGAGCTGAACATCGGGAACGTCAATGAGCGGATGAAATTGCTTATGGCTAAACGAGCGGAAGCTATTGCCCTTGTAGGTCGCAGAGCCAGACCACACGACGCCGACTTTGAATCGGTCATTATGTGGCTTGGCAATGCCCTTTGCGCGCGCCACTGAATCTGCTGGGATGTTCAAACGGGTTGGGGTTGGAATCTTGCCGCTATTGTCCGCACCAAAGACAAGTTGCGGGATGTCCATGACATTGATCCAAAAATCGGCTTTCTCATCTGCCGGAAGCTTGGTGCCGACCCAGTCAGCGCCTCTAAGCCCTTCAAAAAGGCGCACCAGCGGGCGTTCCGATATATATAGAACGCGGGCGCATTTGGCGCGCAATGCAGGTAGAAATCGCGTGAAAAGGACCGCATCGCCGAAACCTTGCTCGGGAAGCGCAAGAACTGTCTTGCCAGTCAAGTCCTCACCCTTCCATTGGGGAATATCCATCCGTCGGGGTTTCATTTCTGCAGTCTGCCAACGGGCTTCGTAAGTGCGAAACGCCTCTGCGTAGCGCTTGTCACCCAGTTCAGCAAAAGCGCGTTGAAGCCTGATCTCTGCATCATCAGGGTGATCCAGTTCGGCAGCCGTCAAATAGTCAATTGCGTCACTATACCGGCCCAAACCGCGCAGACATCGACCAATCAACGAGCGCTGCGACTTGTCCGTGGGTGTGCGCTGCAAGATCTCTTCGCGAAGCGCAATTGACCGCTCGTAGTGGCCAAGATCGGATAGAATGTTCGCAAAATTGTTGCGAATTCCCATAGCATCTGGCGACAAGCCATAGGCGCGTTCTTGGGCATGCAAGGCAAGGGCGTACTGCTTTTCGGTGCGCAGCAAAGCCCCGACATTTGACCAAATACTGCCATCGTTGGGGCGCTGCGCAAGATAGCGCATATAGAGCGCGCGGGCTTCAGTGGTTTTCCCTGCGCGATGCGCCGTGCTTGCCTGATCACGTAGAGCGTCGGTCTCGGTTGGGGTCATTAAAACGCTAGCTCTTATTCTTGCGCGGAGCTGGCTTAACCAGGGTTTCAGGACGGCGTTCCTCGGCGGCCTCGAACAGCGAGAACGTCTGATTGACGTAGTTCACCGCGCCCGAGATCAGCTCCATATAGTTGGTCAACTCTGGCGTTACTTCGGCCTCGACCATGGCAACACTGCGTTCCTGCGGGGTGGTTTCAAATGCGACATAGAACAGCGGATCGCCGCGGTTGATCTTTAACGGTTTGGTGTGGTCATGCCATTCAAACGCCCACATCAAGGGGCGAGGCCAGACATTGATCGGAAAACGCCCGCCGAAAATCGTGCCGGGGAACGGCTCGCGCTGGTAATGCATAAAGGGCGCGACTTGGCTGGCATAAACGGGTTCGTCAGCGATAAATACATAAGGCAGCGACAGTTGGATCGTCGGGATGCCGGGGTAACGCCATTCTGACTCGGCAGTCAGGTGCAGCTTTTCACTCAGTTTATTCGCGCGAATGCCACTTTTGGCACCAGCAAGGTTTTTCAGCACGCCTTTTCCGTCTTTGTCGCGTTCAAATCCGATATGCAAATCAAACGGGCAGCGCACCATGAAATAGCGGCTTTCCATGTTGATCACAGCGGGGCAGCGCGACGCAGACTTCGCATGCGTGCGGTCAAGATCAGCCGAGCGGACCCTTTCTGGCGGGTAGTAAATGATGCCGCCCTTTTGAACGTTCAGAAACCATCCAACCGTGACCGGACCAGCGCCGGCTTTGCCGTCGCGCGTGTTTTGAAATGAAACTGATAACTGCATCTGATTGCCCTTATTCAAACTTGCGATGACTGAATCGCAAATAGCTGCTCAAGTCAAAATTCCATGTCAGGTTTTTCGGGTTTTTTCGTGGCATCAACTTGGGTTTTGCTTGAATTGGTTTGTATGCCTTCTCCGCTTGTGGCTTTCTGCACCGGACCAAGGAGAACACAATGTCATTCAAACCCGCAAGCTGGCCCCGCAAACTGCGTTCGCAAGAATGGTTTGGCGGCACGTCAAAGGACGCGATTTATCACCGTGGCTGGATGAAAAATCAAGGCTTTCCGGCAGACCTGTTTGATGGTCGCCCCGTGATCGGTATCTGCAATACGTGGTCGGAAACAACACCGTGCAATGCGCATCTGCGTGATCTCGCCGAACGAGTGAAAAACGGCGTTTGGGAGGCTGGGGGATTTCCGCTCGAATTTCCGGTGTTTTCGCCATCCGAGGTCACCTTGCGCCCCACCGCGATGCTATTTCGCAACCTTTGCGCGATGGACGTCGAAGAAGCCTTGCGCGGAAAATGTATCGACGGAGTCGTGCTTTTGGCCGGATGTGACAAAACCACGCCAGCCCTGTTGATGGGCGCAGCTTCTGTCGACCTGCCCGCAATTGTGGTCAGCGGCGGGCCGATGTTGAACGGGCATTTCCGCGGTGAACGTATCGGATCAGGCACCCACATCCGCAAGTTTAACGAGGCCGTGAAAGCAGGCGAAATGACGCCCGAAGAATTCGTCGAGGCCGAAGCATCAATGTCGCGATCGCCCGGGTCGTGCAACACGATGGGCACTGCCAGCACAATGGCGAGCATGGCCGAAGCGCTGGGCATGGCATTGTCGGGCAATGCGGCCATTCCAGCGGTGGACAGTCGCCGCCGCGTCATGTCGCAGATCACTGGCCGACGGATCGTGCAAATGGTCAAGGATGATCTGAAACCGTCCGATATCATGACCAAAGCCGCCTTTGAAAACGCTATCAGAACCAACGCCGCGATTGGCGGATCTACCAATGCGGTGATCCACATTTTGGCCATGGCGGGCCGCGTTGGTGTCGATGTTACACTTGATGACTGGGATCGCTGTGGGCGCGACGTGCCAACCATCGTGAACCTTTTGCCATCTGGAAAACACCTGATGGAAGAATTCTTTTTCGCGGGCGGCTTGCCCGTTGTGATCAAGCGTTTGGGCGAAGACGGACTGTTGAACAAGGATGCTATTACCGTCAGCGGTGGATCAATCTGGGACGAGGTGAAAGACGTTCAGAACTGGAACGAGGATGTGATCCTCCCCCGTGACAAAGCGCTGACCCAGTCCGGTGGCATCGCCGTTTTGCGCGGCAATATCGCACCGAATGGCGCGGTGCTGAAACCGTCGGCAGCGTCCCCTGACCTGATGGTGCATCGTGGCCGCGCCGTCGTCTTTGAAAACATCGAAGACTACAAGGCGCGCGTTGATCTGGATGATCTGGATATCGACGAGACTTGCGTGATGGTTCTAAAGAACTGCGGGCCTCGCGGGTATCCAGGGATGGCCGAAGTGGGCGATATGGCGCTACCCGCCAAGCTGTTGAAGCGCGGGATCACGGATGTGGTGCGCATCAGCGATGCGCGCATGTCCGGCACGGCCTATGGCACCGTCGTGCTGCATACCTCGCCCGAGGCGGCAGCAGGCGGACCGCTCGCCGTCGTGCAGGATGGCGATATGATCGAATTGGACGTACCCGCGCGGCGTATTCATCTGGATATCAGCGACGCCGATCTGGCTGCACGTTTGGCCAAGTGGGAACCTGCCGTTGCGCGCCCTGCCAGTGGATATGTCCAGCTTTATCATGACCGTGTCACGGGTGCTGAAACCGGCGCTGATTTTGATTTTCTTGTCGGATGTCGCGGCAACGCCGTCGCACGGGAGAGCCACTAATGAAAATCGCCCTCGTCGGAATTGGCAAGATCGCGGTCGATCAGCATGTGCCTGCCATTGCCAACAGTGATGATTGGGAACTTGCGGGCACCGTAAGCCGTTCAGGCACCGTCGATGGCGTGCCTGCCTACATAGATATAGACACTATGTTGGCCGAAAACCCCGAAATTGGGGTTGTTAGCCTGTGCCTCCCGCCTGTGCCGCGCTTTGCCTATGCGCAGGCCGCTTTGCGCGCTGGACGGCATGTGATGCTGGAAAAACCGCCCGGTGCAACCTTGGCCGAAGTTCATGCGCTACAAGATCTAGCACAAGCGCAAGGGCAGACACTTTTTGCAACTTGGCATAGCCGCATGGCGCAGGGTGTCGCGCAGGCCAAGGCGTTTCTGGCGGGTAAATCCGTCACCAGGGGCCACATCACTTGGAAGGAAGACGTGAAGCGCTGGCACCCCGGCCAAGATTGGGTCTTTGCCCCCGGTGGCATGGGTGTGTTTGATCCGGGCATCAACGCATTGTCGATCCTGACCGAAATACTGCCCGCACCCGTGCATTTGCAGGATGCAACGCTAGAAGTACCGGAAAACTGCCAAACCCCGATTGCAGCAAGACTAACGTTCACGGACCAGATCACCGCCGATTTCGACTGGCGACAGGAAGGGCCGCAAAGCTGGGACATGTGGATCGAAACGGCCGATCACCGCATTGAACTGCAGCAGGGCGGCACCAAAATAGTCATCGACGGCGTGGATGTAACTGCGAACGCCAGCGGAACGTCCCTCTTGGGTGAATACCCCGCACTTTATGCCCGTATGGCGGAATTGGTGAACAGCGGCGCAAGTGACGTTGATCTTTCGCCCATGATCCACGTATCGGATGCAATGACCCTTGGAAAACGCGTGTCGGTTTCCGCCTTTCATCTGTAGTTTCGTGGCTTGTCCCAACGCCCCAACTTGGGCCCTATGACCGAAATGACCAACGAGGGCTGAGATGGCGATTCTTTTGGGCGTCGATACAGGCGGCACATATACTGACGCCGTCCTCTTGGACGAAGACAGCAATACCGTGCTTGCGGCGGCCAAATCGCTCACAACACGCCCTGATCTTGCCCTCGGGATCGGACGTGCGATTGATGCCGTCTTGGACGAATCCAGCGTTGATGGCGGCCAGATTGCAATGGTGTCTTTGTCCACGACCCTCGCGACCAATGCTTTAGTCGAAGGTCAGGGTGGTCGTATCGCACTAATCTTTATCGGTTTTGATGCCGCCGAACTAAACCGGGCCGGACTGACCGACGCTTTGGCTGGCGACCCAGTTATCATGCTTGCCGGTGGCCATGACCATGCGGGTGGCGAAGCCGCGCCGCTTGACCTGTCCGCCCTTGAATCGCGTTTGGCGGACCTGCCTGATGGTTTGACAGGGATCGCCGTTGCCGCCAGTTTTGCCACACGAAACCCCGCGCATGAAATTGCCGCGCGTGATCTGATCCGTCGCGTTACGGGTAAACCGGTAACCTGCAGCCACGAGCTTTCTTCGGCACTTGGCGGACCAAAGCGCGCGCTTACCGCAGTTTTGAATGCCCGATTGATTGGCATGCTTGATCGTTTGATTGGTGCCTGCGAAGGGCATCTTGCAAAGGTCGGAATCCATGCCCGCCTGATGGTGGTGCGCGGCGATGGCGCGCTTGTTTCTGCGGAATTGGCGCGCGAACGCCCCATTGAAACTATCCTGAGCGGCCCTGCAGCCAGCATTGCCGGCGCGAGTTGGCTAACTGGCGAAACAGACGCACTGGTGAGCGATATTGGCGGCACCACCACCGACATTTGCCTGCTTCGGAACGGTAAGCCCAAGATTGATCCGCAAGGGGCCCGTGTTGGCCCGTACCGCACCATGGTCGAAGCCGTGGCAATGCGCACTTGGGGGCTTGGTGGTGATAGCGAGGTCCATATCCAAGACGGGTTGGTAGGAGGATTGCAGCTTGGTCCGCGTCGCCTGATGCCTGTGTCACTGCTTGCCCAAGACCATCCCAAACTGGTTCATGATGCATTGGATCGTGCCCTAACGACAGACAGCCCACCACACGAGGCGGGACGCTTTGT
>JBLHNX010000002.1:0-28753 GCA_047622125.1 Paracoccaceae bacterium
GACGGGGGGACGGGTATGGGCCTGCCAATCGTGCGCAGGATGCTTGAGGCGCACGGGGCGACGATCAGTCTGGCAAGCCCCCCAAAAAAGGGGGCCTGCTTTGTGATCCGGTTTGGCGCAGACGCGCGCTAAGACATGCCCTTTTTGGACAGAAACGAGGGCAGTTTCCCACCGTTGTCTTTGGCGGCGGCCGTCGCATCACCCATCTTTTTGATCATCGCGACACCGCTTTCGCCCAACGGCACGGTTGCGAACGGTCCGCCAACTCGCATTTTTGAAAGGTCCTTCGGATCGGCGGGCCCTTCTTTTGCAAACAGCGCCTCGGCCCAATCCTCGGCGTTGTCTTTCGGGCGATACCCAAGGAACGACACGCGGGTATTGTCCATCGCCACGCGGGTGTTCGCACTAACGCCATAGACGACCGTAAAGCCAACCGTCGGTGAATCGACGGATCGCTGCACCAACTGGATCAGGTCGCCATACGACAGCCAAGATCCCAAGGCCCGCACATTGCCCGGTTCCGGCGTGCAAGAAGCAATCCGCAGGCAAACCGACTCCAGCCCGCGTTTTTCCCAATACATCTTGCCCATATCTTCGGCAAAACACTTGGCCAGACCATAGAACGTATCGGGGCGATGATCGCAGTTGGTATCAATACCGTCAGCGTTGGGATGCATCCCGATTGCGTGGATCGACGAGGCATAGACCACACGTCGCAACCCATGCTGATAGGCGGCCTCCCATACGTTATAGGCACCGATGTAGTTCGGCCCCAGCAGTTCCTCGAACGGGCGTTCATCAGCGATAGCGGCGAAATGCACGACCATATCCGCGCCTTTCAGCAGCGGGCCGATTTCGTCCATCTTGGCCACATCCGCCTTGGCGTAAGTTTCATTTTCCAGCAATTCGGGCGCATCCAACAGGTCCACCGAGACCAGTTCATCCGCCATTTTGGACAATGGTGCGCGCAGTTGCGATCCAAGCGCGCCCAGCGCTCCGGTGAGGACGATCTTTTTCATGAGTGTTCCTTTTGTTGGCTCAAATCACGGCCCGTTCGAGCAGTGGTGTGTGGCTTGCGATACGGTCATACCCCAGCGGCGCAAGGTCAAGAGTTCGATAGGCCCCATGCACCAGCAATTCGGCCATTCCCCGCCCAATGGCAGGAGATTGCTGAAGCCCGTGGCCCGAAAACCCGTTCGCAAGATAGAAATTGCCGACCTCGGGATGCGCCCCGACAATCGCGTTTTGATCCAGCGTGTTATAGGCGTAATGCCCGACCCAAGTGTTGATCAGCTTGATCTGTTCGAATGCAGGAACGCGAGTCGCCAGAACTGGCCAGACCTTGTCCTCCCAAGTCTGGTGATCCATAGCGAAATCATCGAAATCCACGGTGGGATCATCGTCGGGCGGGCATCCGGCCATATAATAGCGTCCGTCAGTGCGCATATGAACGCCGCTCGGGTCAATCGTCAGGGGCAGGTCACGGTCCAAACGGTGTGCGGCATCAAAGATAAACGTAAAGCGACGACGCGCCTCGACCGGCACATGTAGCCCGGCCATTTGTGCGGTGACATTGGCGCGCGGGCCAGAGGCATTGACGATCTTGCCAGCGCTGATTTGCGTGCCATCGGCAAGCGTGACGCTCGTGACACTCTCGCCGGTGCGGCTGATCGCTGTGACCTCGCCCTTGATGTAGTCCACACCCTGCGCACGGGCCTTTTTGCGGAACCAATCGAATATAGTGCCGCCGTCAAAATAGCCTTCATTCAGGGTGTTGTGGCTACCACATATCACGTCATCAAGGTTGTAGAAAGGATAGGCTGCGGCCAGTTCATCGCGCGACATTATCCGCGTGCCAGCCCCCATATCAGCCTGAAGCCGCTGGTTGTCGCGCAACACATCAGCGAATTTTTCCGTGTCAGCCAGATACAGATACCCGAAACTGTGCAGCCTGATCTCGGGGGCGTCCGCACCCATGTAGTGTTTGAAATCCTTGATGAATTCCACGCCGAACTGGCTGATCTGGATATTAATTCGGGTGCCGAACTGCTGGCGAATGCAGGAATTTGTGTGGGTCGTGGAGGCGAATTCATAACTGGGATCGCGTTCGATCACCGCGATGCGGCCCGTGAAATCAGGATCGCGTGACGTCCAATAGGCGATGGACGAGCCGATCATCGCGCCGCCGATGATCACGATGTCATAGCTGCTCATGGCTCGCGGCCTTCTTGCACGGCTTTGGCCACAGCGCGCACATCTTCATCGCTCAACCCGTAATCATCCTGCGCCGTTTGCGCCGAGATATACCCGTGCGCCAGATCACGTTTGACCTGGGTCTTCGGGCGTTCGGACGGATCGCCATAGCCGGCCCCACCGGGAAAGGCCATTTGCACACGGCCCCCGTGCGGCACAAACTGTTTGCCTTTGCCACGCATCGGCGTGCCGTCAGCGCGCGCGATGGTCGTGGGCGCACCGGCTGCGCCACCACGCCGCCCTAACGCGGGGTGATCCACGCGGTCGAACATCGCTTGCATGTCAAACTCGTGTCCCTCGCGGGCACCGATTTCCATGTATTGTCCAAGGCCGCCGCGCTGTTTGCCAGCACCACCGGAATCGGGGCGCAATTCCTTGCGCCAGATGATCACGGGGCCTGCGTGTTCCGTCGCCTCGACCGGCATGGTCATCACGCCGGACGGAAAGGCGGTGGCGTTCAGCCCGTCATGGTTGGGCCGCGCACCCGATCCGCCCGAGTTGAAAGTCAGCACTTCGGAACGTACCGCGTTGTCTGGCGCGGGAGCATCGGTGCGGGGCCGCAAGGACACCTGAAAGTTGCACAGGCATCCTGCCCCTTCGGCGGGCACAAGGCCCGGCACGATCTGATCGAACGCGTTGAAAACCACGTCCGGCACGAAATGCCCGACGATATGGCGCAGGGCAACAGGTGCGGGATGCACCGCGTTGACGATGGTGTTTTCGGGCGCGAAAATTTCAAACGGGGCAAGCGATGCCGCGTTGTTGGGAATCTCTGGTGCGATCGCGACTTTCAGCGCGTAACAGGCATAGGCCTTGGCATAGACCAGCGGGCAGTTGATGCCTTTTTTGTCGACGCCGGATGTGCCGGTGAAGTCACTGATGATCCGGTCTTTTTCGATGGTGAGTTTGACGCGCAGGGTGATCGGCGTGTCAAAGCCGTCAATCACCATCTCGCCGGTTGCAGATGCGCGGGGCAGGGCCGCGATCCGCTCCAAGGTGGCGGCACGGGACCGTTCAAGGATGAACGTGGCTATGCCAGCCAAATCATCCAATGCGAATTCCTGCATCATGTCGACAAGACGGCGGTGGCCGATCTCGTTACACGTCGCCAATGCATACAAATCACCGATCAGTTGATCGGGTTCACGCACGTTGCCACGAATGATCCGGACCAGCGTGTCATCAACGGTGCCGCGGTTGGCGAATTTCATGATCGGGATGTAAATCCCTTCCTCGTAAACGCTCGCGCCATCGGCCCCGAACCCGCGCCCGCCCACATCAACCACATGTGCCGTGCAGGCAAAGAAACCGACGTGTGCGCCCTTGTGAAACGACGGGGTGACGATGGTGAAATCATGTAGGTGGCCGGTGCCTTCCCACGGATCGTTGGTGATATAAACATCCCCGTCGGCGATGTTTTCGCGCCCGATCCGGCGGATGAAATGCGCCACGGCGTCGGCCATCGCGTTGACGTGACCGGGTGTGCCTGTGACGGCCTGTGCGAGCATTTGTCCGTCAAGGTCATAGACCCCCGCCGACAAGTCACCCGCTTCGCGCACCGAGGTCGAAAAAGCAGTGCGAACGAGGGCTTGGGCCTGTTCTTCGACCACGGAAATCAGGCGGTTCCACATGACCTGATAGGCGACGTTTGATGGTTGATTGGTCATGCGCGGCCCTCCTTGGTGGTAATGTCGATACAGCCATCGGGCTGGCGGATCGCACGGCGACTGACGGGGATGATGATTGTGGTCTCATCCTCGACGATGGCGGCGGGGCCTTGCACGGTTTGACCCGAATTGAGGCTCGCGCGCTCCACGATCATCGCGTCGGCAAAGCCAGCACTTGCCGGATCAAAGATCGGGCGGCTGCCTGTCGCGCTGGCCGCACCTTGGTCGCTGGCCACTGTGACCTGATCCACGGCTTCTGGCGGTGTTGTCGCATTCACGGACCAGACGGTTATTTCCACATCAAGCCCTGCAACTGTGCGCCCGAATAATTTGGTGTAATCGGCCTCGAACAACTGCAAGAAGGTCGCGGCGTCGGGGTTCGCGGCCTGATCCGCACTTAGGATGATCGGGATTTCCCAACCCTGTCCGGTGTAGCGCATGTAGACTTTGAATTCTGATAGGATGTCGGCGGTTGCGTCGCAGCCCCGCACGAACCCACGCGCATCAGCCTGCAATTCCGCCAGCAGCGCCGTCACACGCGGCGCGTCAAAATCCGATAGCTTCATATAGACCGAGCGGTTTGCCTCGAAGGAAAATGGCGCGCGCAGGAAACCGATGGCTGATCCAACGCCTGCCCCTGGCGGCACGAGCAACCGTTCAATGCCCAGCTTTTCACACAACCGCCCCGCATGCAGCGGCGCTGCACCACCAAAGGCGATCATGGTATATTCCGATAGGTCTTCGCCGTTTTCGACCGCATGCACGCGCGCAGCGTTAGCCATGTTTTCGTCCACCACTTCGGCCAGCCCAAATGCGGCTGTGGTTGCATCCATCCCCAGCGGTTCACCCAGCACGCGGGACAATGCCGCGCTGGAACGATCGGTGTGCAGCGGGATCGTGCCGCCTGCGAAATTGTCAGGGTCAAGTTTGCCCAGTACAAGATCGGCGTCCGTCACCGCAGGGCGATCACCACCGCGTCCGTAACAGGCCGGACCCGGTTCCGATCCGGCTGACTCCGGCCCGACGCGAATTTGCTGCATGCCGTCCACATGCGCCAGTGATCCGCCACCCGCGCCAATTTCGACCATATCAATCACGGGGATCGAAATGGGCATGCCGGACCCTTTTTTGAAACGATAGGTGCGCGCCACTTCGAACACCCGCGAGGTTTTTGGAGTCTGGTCTTTGATAAGGCAAATCTTGGCCGTCGTGCCGCCCATGTCAAAGCTCAGCACCTTATCCAGCCCATAACGCGCGGCGATATTGGCGGCGAACACGGCACCCCCAGCGGGGCCGGATTCAACCAACCGCACGGGGAATTCCGCCGCACTTTCGATCGACATAATGCCGCCGCCCGAATGCATCAGGAAGATGTTGCAGCCCACGCCTTGGTCCTGCATTCGGCCACGCAGTCGGCCCAGATAGGATTTCATTTGCGGCTTGATGTAGGCGTTGGCGACGGTGGTGTTAAAGCGCTCGTATTCGCGCATCTGCGGCGAAACTTCGCACGACAAGGATACCATCACATCGGGCATCAAGTCAGCGACGACGTCAGCCACCAGCCGTTCATGGGCATCGTTCAGGTAAGAATGCAGCAGACCAATCGCCACGCTTTCATATCCCGCGGCGGCGATCTGTTCGACAACCGGCACGATATCGTCGCGGGTCAGCGGCACCAACTCGCCACCTGTCGCATCAATCCGCCCCGGAACTGTATAGCGCATCTGGCGTGGCAATAACGGCTCGGGCAGGCTTAGGTTCAGATCGTATTGTTCAAATCGCGACTCGGTGCGCATTTCGATGACATCGCGGAACCCTTCGGTTGTGATTAACGCGGTTTTGGCCCCGCGCCGTTCGATCAGCGAATTAGTGGCCAGTGTGGTGCCGTGGATAATTTGGCCGATGTCGACCGGCGAAATTCCTGCCTTGGCACAGACCTGATGCATCCCGTCGATGATCGCATCTTCGGGCGCGCCATAGGTCGTTAGCACCTTGGTGGAAAATGAACCGCGCGTCGTCTCAAGAACCACGTCCGTGAACGTGCCACCAATATCAGCGCCAAGTCGATTCGAGATTTGAGACATGCGCGACTCCTTTGCATTTGGCGGACCATAGGAGCGATCACGAGGGGTTATCAAGCTCTGTGAATTGCTGGCGAGAAAGGAGCGGATTGGGGCTTTGGATATATCCAATACGAGCATCTTTTGATGCGTCTATATAGCTTGCCGCTCCTTTCAAACTGCCAGCTATCCGCATTTGATCGCGGGGCCTAAGAACGATGGGTGCTGCACGATGGGCCACCCGTCTTATGGTCGGGAATCGACCCCGCGGATATTCCTGACGGGCTTTTGGCTGGTGAGGTTATCGTGAAAGCAAATCATGGAAGTGGAACAAACGTCGTGCTCGGCGACGCGTCGCCTGATCGGGCTGCATTGGCGGTTCGACTTTGCGCCCAACGCGCCAAGACTATCCCGCCATGCACCCAAGTTTTCGGGCTAGTAACCACAGCCTTTCTTGACCATGTAGAACTACATACAATCATGGCCAAGCAACTGGCAGCTAAGAATTCAGCCGCGACGAACGGAACTCCGATGACAAAGGCCGATGAACTCTTGCTACATATCGGGCAAGAAAAGACAGGCACGACAACACTTCAAAGCACATTGATACGGGCACGTCTTGAGCTTCGAGAGCAGGGCATTCTGCTCCCATATATGCATCCCCATGCTGGGAATTCTTTGCTTCTGGCGTATACGCTTTTTGGTCACAAAGACGCTAATATTTACCGCCAAAGTTGGTTGGAGATGGATCTTGCGCAGCTCTTTGCGGCGTCAGAACAGGCATGGAATGACATTCAGGCGACAGTAGCCAAAGCGCCGCCAGAAAAGATTCTTATTAGCAGTGAGCTGTTTTTCAAACCCATGACACCCGCCGCCATCCGAGCGGCGAACCAGATGGTGAATCAGGTCTCGAAATCGTCACGTATCGTGGCCTATCTGCGCGCCCCTGACGCATATTTTCTGTCCCATACACAACAAACGCTAAAAGACCTGTCGCTGTGTTTTCGCCCGTCCCGCACCCTGATCAAGGACACTGTCGCGCCCCTGATCAAAGGTTGGGACGGCCCGGTATCGCTCAATGTTTTTGATCGGCATGTGATGAAAGGCGGTGATATTGTTACGGATTTCGTGACCAGATATTTTCCGGCGATTGATCCGGCAACAATTGAACGCCTGAGAATCCCTTACAATGCGACGCTGTCAGCCGAGGCAATGTCAGTTCTATTTGACATCTCGTCAGGCAAACTGGTGTGGGGGGCTGACAGGCACGGGCTTGCTATCGAAGTGATGAAAGCCGACAGGCGGATCGACACCCCGACAAAGCCGAAATTGCACGCGGCGGCGGCACAAACACTGATCAACTGGCGCGCCCCTGATCTGTTCTGGCTTCGCGATGAACATGGAATCACGTTTCCCAGCATTGATTACGCCGTTATCGATCCAAACGAGGTCGACGACGGCGTTTTCCGTATCGACGGAATCGAGGAACTTTGCGACGTGAACAATGATCGCAAGGCAATGCTGCTTCGTCGCGCGATGGGCCGGGCCAGACTTCCCAAAAGCATGCGGCGTTTGCTTTTCAAGTATTAGTGCGCGTCGTTCTGTCAAAGCCCGCCATTGGCGGCAGGCCGGTAACCGCATAGCCAATCCCGAAGGATGGCATCGCAATTTATAGCTAAAAGGATTTGGTGGAGCCTAGCGGGATCGAACCGCTGACCTCCTGCATGCCATGCAGGCGCTCTCCCAGCTGAGCTAAGGCCCCGAATGCTGACGTGGGAAGATGTGTCAGCGAGGTGCTGTCTATGCAGCGTTGCGGGCGAGATCAAGAGAAAAACCCCGCCCAGCAGTAATTATCCGATGTTCAATTAGTTGTCGTCGACAGGGGCGGCGACATCGGCGATTTCGTCAAGCGAGACGTCATCATCGTCATCATCTTCGAGAACGTCATCACCAAGATTGACGTCATCATCATCATCATCATCGTCATCAAGAACCAGATCCTCGTCTTCGGATTCGGCCTCCATCTTCTTGGTCTGCGCATCGGCGGCATCGGCAACCATCGTGCGGGTCTTGCCCGTGTTCACCGTAACCGTTTCACCCGTGTAGGGGCTTACGATCGGATCGGCGTTCAGGTCGTAAAAACGCTTGCCTGTGGTTGGGCAAAGGCGTTTTGTTCCCCATTCTTCTTTGGGCATCATGCTTTCCTTCAAATCACATCGTCTACTTGCAGCGCAATGACGCCAACTGCCATAAGCAGTCAGGCGTGTCAAAGCCTTTGGCGCGGCATTCTAACTGGGACGTCATATGGGCCGTCATGTCATTGGGGGCAACCCCCCGATCGAAGTCACTTTGCGACGTTCAGCGCGCGCGCGACGCTTGTCGTTGCGGGTGTCGCGGCTTGACGGGCGGGTGACGCTGACAATGCCGCATCGGGTGAGCGAGCGCGAGGGGCTCGCCTTTGTCAATGAGCGCGAAGAGTGGCTGCGCGGCCACCTGTCTGGCATCAGCGCCGAGTTGCGCCCCGAGATCGGCGGGACTGTGCCGTTTGGCGGCGAGGATTTGGCGATTATGGCCGGATCCGTCAAGCGGATCCGTATGGGTGACGGGGTCTTGATCGTACCCGACGAGCCTGCCCGTGTGCCGGCGCGGGTCGAGGCCTATATGAAAATTCATGCGCGTGACCGGCTTGCAGATGCATCGGATCGCTATGCAGCCGCACTTGGACGCAGCTACGGGCGGTTGACCCTGCGCGACACGCGGTCACGCTGGGGGTCGTGTTCGTCGGCAGGCGATCTGATGTATTCATGGCGACTGATCATGGCCCCGGCTGAGGTGCTTGATTACGTCGCGGCCCACGAGGTCGCGCATTTGGTTGAAATGAACCACTCGGATGCGTTTTGGGCGGTGGTCGCGGATATCTTTCCTGATCACAAACGCTGCCGTAAGTGGTTGCGCGAAAATGGCGACAGGCTGCATCGCGTGCGCTTTCGCGATTGACCGCGGGGGCAGTTGTGATCACAAATGACGCATGTTGACCCAGCCCCGTTCAAGTGATCCCGTCGGCTCTGCCCATGACCGCGTGTATCGCACGCTGCGCACCCGTATTATGCATGGAGAAATGTCGCCCGGTCAGCCGCTGACCCTGCGTGGCATCGGCAAAGAATTCGGCGTCTCGATGACCCCCGCGCGCGAATCTATGCGCCGTCTCGTCGCCGAGGGCGCGCTTTCCATGTCGTCGTCAGGCCGCGTGTCCACGCCGGAACATTCCAACGAACGGCTCGAAGAACTCGCGGCCCTGCGCGCGCTCCTGGAACCGGAACTTGCCAGCCGCGCCTTGCCGCGTGCCCACCTTGCATTGATTGACCGTTTGGAAACCATAAACGCAGGCGTCAGCCAGATGGTCGCGCGCCAAGATGCGCCCGGTTATATCCGTATGAACCTTGAATTTCATCGCACGCTCTATTTGCGCGCGCAGGCCCCCGCGATGCTGGCCATGGCCGAAACTGTGTGGCTTCAGGTTGGCCCGACGATGCGGTCACTTTACGGGCGCTTGCGGCGCACCGAACCGCCCTATCATCACAAGCTGATCCTTGCGGCGCTCAAGGCTGGCGATGAGCCGGGTCTGCGGTTGGCCGTGCGGACCGATGTTACGCAGGGGCTGCGGCTACTGGCGTCCTAAGAAGGCCGGCAAAGTCGCGCACCATCGACACGATTTGCGGGGCGGGAATAACAAGCGCATGCGCCAAATGGCTGATTGCGCGGTGCTTGGCCTTTTGGAATTGACCATCGACACACGCCACTAACAGCGCGCCGCGCATGATAATCTGGCGGTCAGGGGATGCGCTGGCGACTGTCAGGCCAAGCGCAAGAGTAGGGATGCTGAATAGGGGGTTCATTTATTTTTGCCGTTCAATTGGTATGACGGCATGTTTGCCAAGCAAATGTGGCGCGGCCATAAAAAACAGCCGCGCCACATTTGGGTAATTGGTTAACAAAGTCTTAAGCGTGGATTGCGCCATCACCACAGGCCAATGCAGCTTCGCGCACGGCTTCTGAATAGGTCGGGTGGGCGTGACAAGTGCGCGCGAGGTCTTCGGCAGCGGCCCCAAATTCCATCGCCACGCAAACCTCGTGGATCAAATCGCCAGCCATCGGGCCGATGATATGTGCGCCCAAAATCCGATCGGTGCTGGCGTCGACCAGCAGTTTAACGAACCCGTCACCGGCGAAATTCGCCTTGGCGCGGCCGTTGCCCATAAAGCTGAACTTGCCGACCTTATAATCGCGGCCTTCTTCCTTAAGCTGTTCTTCGGTTTTGCCCACGGTCGACACTTCGGGGTGGGTATAGATCACACCGGGTATCACGCCATAGTTAACATGTGGTTTCTGCCCCGCGAGGCCTTCGGCGCAGGCCATGCCTTCGTCTTCGGCCTTGTGCGCCAGCATCGGACCATCGATCGCATCACCGATTGCGTAGATGCCTTTGATATTGGTGGCATAATGGCCGTCGGTCTTGATCTGGCCGCGCGGCGAAATCTCGACCCCCAATGCCTCAAGCCCCAACCCGTCGGTGAACGGACGCCGACCTGTGGCGAGCAGAACAGTGTCCGCATCAACGTCATGCTCGCTGTCATCTTTGCGCAGTTTGTACGTGACGGTGGCCTTGTTTCCCTTGGTTGTGACGCCCTGCACGGCGGCGCCCATGATGAACTCAAGCCCTTGTTTCTTCAGCGTTCTTTGGAACACTTTCTGAATCTCGCCGTCCATGCCGGGGGTGATCGCGTCAAGGTATTCAATGACCGTCACTTCGGAGCCAAGCCGCTTGTAAACGCTGCCCAGTTCCAGCCCGATCACGCCTGCGCCGATCACGACCAGTTTCTTGGGGATCTTGTTCAATTCCAGCGCGCCGGTTGACGACACGACCATCTTTTCGTCGACCTCGACACCGGGCAGGGTGCTGGCCTCTGAGCCGGTTGCGACGACGATATTTTTGGCCTCATAGGTGGTGTCACCGACCGTGACTTTGCCCGCCTCGGGGATGGTCGCCCAGCCCTTGATCCAGTCTACTTTGTTCTTTTTGAACAGAAATTCGATACCCTTGGTGTTCTGGGCAATCACGTCATCCTTATACGACAGCATCTGCTTCCAATCGACCGAAGGGCTTTTGCCCTTCAACCCCATCGCCGCGAAATTGTGTTCGGCTTCGTGCAGCATGTGGCTGGCGTGCAGCAGGGCTTTGGATGGAATACAGCCCACGTTCAGGCAGGTGCCGCCCAGCGTTTCGCGCCCTTCGACACAGGCGGTTTTCAAGCCTAGCTGCGCGCAGCGGATGGCAGAGACATAGCCGCCGGGGCCGGAACCGATGATGATGACGTCATATGCGGACATGGGGTATTTCCTTAGATTTGGGTCGTATGGAAAGCGTATGGAAAGCGTATGGTTAGAATAGGGATGCCAGAAGCATCAGCAAGGTGGCAATCAGGCCCACCGCCCAGATCGCGCTGCGCCACGGGGCCCAGCCAAAAACATAGGCGGGGATATAGGCGATGCGCGCACCGAGGTAAGCATAGGCGCAGGCGGCGGTGAAGGGGGTGGATTGGTTTGACAGGGTCACGACCAGCACGGCGATGGTGAACAAGATCAGCCCTTCGAAGTGGTTGTTCATCGCGCGCTGAAGGCGGCCCGCGGTGCCGGTGAGATTGATGGGGTTGTCGCGCGGCGAAGCGGCCTTTTTGACACCGACCTGCTGGATCGAGGTCAGAGAATAGGCGCAGAACTGGCCGATTTGAAGAAGGGCGACGAGGGTGAGGGTGGTGAGTTCTGGGGTCATTTCTTGCTCGACCGATAGGCATTTAATCCGGTGTCGAAGAGCCGTCTATTTATGTAACTGCAACCATCCTGATCACATTCACAATTGTGCCATTGGATCGATTCGTCTAAATAGCCTTCCTCTAGGCTAACAACTTTCAGCCGACCCTCCTTGCACATCGGGCAAACAGCTCCTCGTTTTTCGCCCGCCAGAGCGTCTTCAAGGTCTGATATCTTGATTTTTGCGTCGGCCAAAGCGACTTGAGTGTCAGCCAACGCTGAAGTCAGTTCGGCCAGCTTAAGCTTGAACTCAGCTTCATCAACTGAACGGTCTATGCCTTGCAAGTCTTTCGCGAGATCAAAAGCCAATCTCGCAGCGGTTAGTCCACCTATGACGTCCATTATAGCCTCATGAAGGAATTCAATTCATTTGCCCGTGCTCGCACGGGCAGCGCCCGGACCTCCCCCATGGGGAGGGCGCTTTGCACCCACCCCGAGGTCCGAACGCTGCCCTGTGTTGCGTGCATGATTAGAGGTCCATGAGGAGGCGACGTGGATCTTCCAGCGCCTCTTTCACCCGCACAAGGAAGGTCACAGCGCCTTTGCCGTCGACGATCCGGTGGTCATAGGACAGCGCCAGATACATCATCGGGCGGATGACGACCGCGCCGTTGATCGCCATCGGGCGGTCCTGGATCTTGTGCATACCCAAAATACCACTCTGTGGCGGGTTCAAAATGGGCGAGGACATCAAGGAACCATAGACGCCGCCGTTTGAGATGGTGAACGTGCCGCCCTGCATTTCGGCCATCGACAGCTTGCCGTCGCGCGCCTTGGCGCCCATGGCGGCAATCGCCTTTTCGATGCCAGCGAACGACATCTGGTCGGCGTCATTGATCACCGGAACCACGAGGCCCGTCGGCGTACCGGCAGCGATGCCCATGTTGACGTATTTCTTGTAGACCACATCGGTGCCGTCAATTTCGGCGTTCACTTCGGGCACTTCATTCAGGGCATGCACGCAGGCCTTGGTAAAGAACGACATGAAGCCGAGTTTGACGCCATGTTTCTTAAGAAACAGGTCTTTGTATTCGTTGCGCAGGGCCATCACCTCGGTCATGTCGACCTCGTTATAGGTGGTGAGCATGGCCGCGGTGTTCTGGCTTTCTTTCAGGCGGCGCGCGATGGTCTGGCGCAGGCGGGTCATCTTGACGCGCTCTTCGCGGGGGCCGCTGGATTTGGGCGCAGCAGGCGCGCTGGCGGGGGCTGAAACTGCGGGTGCAGACGGTGTGGCGAGGGTTTTCAAGACGTCTTCTTTCATGATGCGGCCATCCTTGCCGGATCCGGTGACTTGATCCGCGGACAGGTTGTTTTCCGCCATGAGTTTCTTGGCGCTGGGCGCGTCTTCGGTGTCTTTGCCCGTGGTCGCTGGCGCGGCAGCAGGGGCTGCAGCGGGGGCGGCTGCAACCGCACCTTCACCTGATGACATCACAGCAAGCTTGCCGCCTGCCTGCACGGTGTCGCCATCAGCGGCGAGGATTTCGGTGATCACACCAGCGGCGGGTGCGGGCACTTCGACGCTGACTTTGTCGGTTTCAAGTTCGCAGAGCATTTCGTCGGCAACGACGGTGTCGCCCACTTTCTTGAACCAGGTTGATACGGTCGCCTCGGTCACGCTTTCGCCCAAGGTGGGGACCATGATGTCGAGGCTGGCCGCATCGGACGCAGGGGCTGCAGTAGGGGCTGCAGTAGGGGCTGGTGCGGGTGCTTCGGCCTTGGGTGCGGGCGTAGGCACGCTCGCTTCACCGCCTGCACTGATCTGCGCCAAAAGCGCGTCAACACCAACGGTTTCACCTTCGGCGGCCACGATTTCGGACAGGGTGCCAGCGATAGGGCTGGGCACTTCGACAGTCACTTTGTCGGTTTCCAACTCGCACAGCATTTCGTCTACCGCGACGGCATCGCCGGGTTTCTTGAACCATGTGGCAACGGTGGCTTCGGTGACGCTTTCGCCAAGCGTGGGGACGCGAACTTCAGTCATTATTTCGATCCTTTGATGGTCAGCGCGTCATCAACGAGCGCGGCTTGTTGTGCTTTGTGCTGGCTGGCAAGACCCGTAGCGGGTGATGCAGCTGCGGCGCGGCCCGCGTAAACGGCACGCAGGTGTTTCGATTTGGCGCGGGTCAGAACCCATTCGATATTGGGCTCCATGAACGACCACGCACCTTGGTTTTTCGGTTCTTCCTGACACCAGACCATTTCTGCATTCTTGAAACGGCTAAGTTCTTTGAGGGCGGATTGCGCGGGGAAGGGATAGAACTGCTCGAAACGCATCAGGTAAACGTCCGTGATCCCGCGCGCATCGCGTTCTTCGAGCAGGTCAAAATAGACCTTACCCGAACACATCACCACGCGCTTGATCTTGCTATCAGCCGCCAGTTTAGTGTCGGAATTTCCGTGCTGGGCATCGTCCCACAAGACGCGGTGGAAACTGCTGCCTGTCTGGAATTCCTCGGCCTTGCTGATCGCCATCTTGTGACGTAGCAGCGATTTCGGCGTCATCAGGATCAGCGGTTTACGATAGCTGCGGTGTAGCTGGCGGCGCAGGATGTGGAAATAGTTGGCTGGTGTCGTGCAGTTGGCAACGATCCAGTTATCACCGCCACACATGGTCAGGAACCGTTCCAGACGCGCGCTGGAATGTTCCGGCCCTTGCCCCTCATAGCCGTGTGGCAACAAACAGACGAGGCCCGACATACGCAGCCATTTGCTTTCGCCAGAACTGATGAACTGATCGAACATGATCTGCGCACCGTTGGCGAAATCGCCAAACTGGGCTTCCCAAAGGGTTAGCGCGTTTGGTTCGGCGAGGCTGTAGCCATATTCAAAGCCCAGAACCGCGTACTCCGATAGCATTGAATCAATAACTTCGTAACGCGCCTGCCCCTCGCGGATGTTGTTGAGTGGGTAGTAGCGGTCTTCGTTGTCCTGATTGATCAGGGCTGAATGGCGTTGGCTGAACGTGCCGCGTGCCGAGTCTTGCCCTGACAAACGCACAGGAAACCCTTCGGTTGTCAGGCTGCCAAAGGCGAGGGCCTCGGCGGTGGCCCAATCGAACCCGACGCCGTCTTCAAACATCGCCGCCTTGGTGTCCAACAGGCGCAGCACGGTTTTATGCAGCGGGAAATTGTCGGGTGCGATCGTTAGCGCCCGGCCAATTTCGGTCATGGTTTTTGGGCTGATCGCGGTTTTGCCACGCTGGTATTTATTCTCGTTGCGGCGATCCAGATGCGACCACTTCCCGTCCAGCCAATCGGCCTTGTTGGGCTTGTAGTTTTTGCCCACTTCAAACTCTTCGTTCAGATGGGCCTGAAATGCGGCTTTCATATCCTCGATCTCACCTTCGGGGATAAGACCGTCACGCACAAGGCGTTCGGTATAAAGCGTCAGCGTGGTTTTCTGGGTTTTGATCTTCTTGTACATCACCGGATTGGTGAACATCGGCTCGTCGCCCTCGTTATGTCCAAAGCGGCGGTAGCAGATGATATCGAGCACCACATCCTTGTGGAACTTCTGGCGGAATTCAGTGGCCACTTTGGCGGCATGCACCACGGCTTCGGGGTCGTCACCGTTGACGTGGAAGATCGGCGATTCAACGACCAATGCGTTGTCTGTCGGGTAAGGAGACGATCGCGAGAAATGCGGCGCAGTGGTGAAACCGATCTGGTTATTCACCACGATATGCATCGTGCCGCCGCAACGGTGGCCGCGTAGGCCCGACAGCGCGAAACATTCCGCGACAACGCCTTGACCCGCGAAGGCCGCATCACCATGCAACAGGATCGGCATGACAGTAGAGCGGTCGGCATCGTTGAGTTGATCCTGCTTGGCGCGGACCTTGCCCAGCACAACTGGGTTCACCGCCTCAAGGTGGCTTGGGTTCGCCGTCAGCGACAGGTGGACGGTATTGCCGTCAAATTCGCGGTCGGAAGATGCACCAAGGTGGTATTTCACATCGCCCGACCCATCAACGTCCTCGGGCTTGAACGATCCGCCCTGAAATTCGTTGAAAATCGCGCGGTAGGGTTTGGACATCACGTTGGCCAGCACCGAAAGGCGGCCACGGTGTGGCATGCCGACAACGATATCGCGCACACCAAGCGCGCCACCGCGTTTGATGATCTGTTCCATCGCAGGGATCAGGCTTTCGCCGCCATCAAGGCCGAACCGTTTCGTGCCCATGTATTTGACGTGCAGGAATTTCTCAAAGCCCTCGGCCTCGACCAGCTTGTTCAGGATCGCCTTGCGGCCATTCTTGGTAAAGGCGATTTCCTTGCCGTACCCTTCGATCCGTTCCTTGAGCCAACCTGCTTCTTCGGGGTTGGATATGTGCATGTATTGCAGCGCAAACGTGCCGCAATAGGTGCGTTGCACGATGTCCATGATCTGCTGCATCGACGCAATCTCGAGGCCCAGCACGTTGTCGATAAAAATCGGACGATCCATGTCGGCGGCGGTAAACCCATAAGACGCAGGGTCAAGTTCCGGGTGCGGGGTCTTTTCACGCATGTCCAGCGGGTCAAGATCAGCGACCAGATGCCCACGGATGCGGTAGGCGCGGATGATCATCAGCGCGCGGATGCTATCAAGCACAGCGTTGCGCAACTGCGCTTCGGTGACTTCGACACCTTTGTCGTCGGCCTTGGCCTTGATCTTGTCGGCGGCGGCTTTGGGCTCGGCGGGCCATTGCCCGTCCAGCGCTGCAGTCAGATCATCATTGGGAATAGGCGGCCAATCATTGCGCGCCCATGACGGGCCCGCGGCCTCGGCCTTGGCATCGCCAGGGGCGTCGCCCAACGACTTGAAGAAGTCGCGCCAACTTTCGTCCACGGCATTCGGGTCACTGGCATAACGGGCATATAGCTGCTCGATATATTCAGCGTTGTGCCCCTGCATAAAGCTAGAGGCGTGGAGAGCGTCGTTCGTGGATTGGTCAGTCATTTGCTCATATCCTTGAAATCATCATGCAGCGGCTTGGCGGTCATTGCAGGGCCTCGGTCATTTCTTCTTTGACGACAGCGATCAGGACGTCGTTCCAGTGGTCGGCGCCCGGGACAATCAATAGCCTTGTGTCAATCCCACGGGCCAGTGTTCGTGACGCGTAATCCTCGGCAAGGGCTGGTGTCGTGTTGTCATCCAGCGCACCGGTGATCACGACAATGCGTGTAGCGGGATCGATGCCGTCAACGTGCATCTCGGGTGACTGATCGGCGGACCGGATTAATTGTCGGTTAAAGCCACGCCGCCAGTCCGTAAAATGGCACGGGCAAGACACAAGGATCGCGGTATCCACAATGCCGGGGTAACGCCCGATCACGGCTGCCAATTGTGCGGCCCCCCCAGAATGGCCAGTGACTACCAGCGGGCGGTCCGGATTGGCATCCCGTATGAATTGTAACGCCTGCGCCACAAGGTCATTGTTGTCGGAGGTGTATTGATCCCAGCGTTCGAAATTATTGCCGGGGCTGGTGTTCCACCCGTTGTTATAGCCCGGACGTAACAACGCGATTGCGGTTATGCCGCCGTTGGGTGGTGCCATCGCTGACATGACCTGTTCGTGGTAGGTTGCTGGCCCGCCGCGCGACACATCCCCGTGCAAAAACACGAGGACAGCATCATCGCCCCAGCCATAGCTCTTGCCCACAAGAGGGCCAAAGTTTTCGGCAAAGGCGGCTGCTGCAAACACAACAGCCGCGAGGGTTGCAACAACCCGGTGCATTTACCCAATCGCCTTCAGCACAGCCTCGCCCAGTGTGGCAGGGCTATCGGCCACGATAATCCCAGCGGCCTTCATCGCTTCGATCTTGCTTTCCGCGTCGCCTTTGCCGCCAGCGACAATCGCGCCAGCGTGGCCCATGCGACGGCCGGGAGGGGCCGTGCGACCGGCGATGAAACCGGCGGTGGGTTTCCAGCGGCCAGCACGGCGTTCGTCGGCGAGGAACTGCGCGGCTTCTTCTTCGGCAGAGCCACCAATTTCACCGATCATAATGATCGAGGTGGTTTCGGGATCGGCGAGGAACATCTCTAGGATGTCGATATGTTCGGTGCCTTTGATCGGGTCGCCGCCGATGCCCACAGCAGTGGACTGGCCAAGGCCGATGTCGGTGGTCTGCTTTACAGCCTCATAGGTCAGCGTGCCGGAACGGGACACAACCCCGACCGATCCGCGCTTGTGAATGGAACCGGGCATAATGCCGATCTTGCAAGCGTCAGGCGTGATCACGCCGGGGCAGTTTGGCCCGATCAGGCGGGATTTTGACCCTTCTAGTGCGCGCTTGACGCGCATCATGTCGAGAACCGGGATACCTTCGGTGATGCAGCAGATGAACGGAATTTCCGCATCCAGCGCTTCGAGGATACTGTCGGCCGCAAAGGGTGGCGGCACATAGATCACGGTCGCATCTGCGCCGGTCATGGCAACTGCTTCGTGGCAGGAATTGAACACTGGCAGGTCAAGATGGGTCATCCCGCCCTTGCCCGGTGTCACGCCACCAACCATTTTGGTGCCATAAGCAATCGCCTGTTCAGTGTGGAATGTCCCCTGCGAGCCGGTAAGGCCCTGACAGATGACTTTGGTGTTTTCGTCGATGAGAATGGCCATGGTGTTATCCTTTCACCGCTTTGACGATTTTCTGGGCACCGTCTTTGAGGTCGTCAGCGGCAATCACGTCCACGTCCGAATTATTGATGATGGCTTTGCCTTCTGCCACTTTGGTGCCCTCAAGGCGCACAACCAGTGGCACTTTCAGGCCGACTTCTTTCACCGCAGCGATCACGCCTTCGGCAATGACGTCGCAGCGCATGATGCCGCCAAAGATGTTCACAAGGATACCTTTGACCTGCGGATCGGATGTGATGATCTTGAAGGCTTCGGTGACTTTTTCCTTGGTCGCGCCGCCGCCAACATCAAGGAAGTTGGCGGGTTCTGCGCCATACAATTTGATGATGTCCATCGTCGCCATAGCAAGACCCGCGCCATTGACCATGCAGCCAATCTCGCCGTCCAGCGCGATATAGTTCAGATCGAATTTTGATGCGGCAAGTTCTTTGGGGTCTTCTTCGGTCTCGTCGCGCAAGGCGGCGATATCGGCGTGGCGGTAGATCGCGTTGCCGTCGAATGATACCTTGGCATCCAGCACCTTGAGGTCACCTTTGTCAGTGACGATCAGCGGGTTGATCTCAAGCATCTCCATGTCTTTTTCGGTGAAAGCTTTGTAAAGCTGGCCCATCAGCGTTACGCACTGTTTGACCTGACCACCCTTAAGGCCAAGTGCGAAGGCAACGCGGCGACCGTGGAACGGCTGGTAGCCAGTCGCCGGATCAACGGTAAAGTTGACGATTTTTTCGGGAGTAGAGGCAGCGACTTCTTCGATGTCCATGCCGCCCTCGGTCGAGCAGACAAAACCGATGCGGCTGGTCTGGCGATCCACGAGCAGGGCAAGGTAAAGTTCTGTTTCAATGCCTGCGCCGTCTTCGATGTAGATACGGTTGACGACCTTGCCTGCGGGGCCGGTCTGATGCGTGACCAATGTGCGGCCCAACATCTTCTTGGCTTCCTGCGCGGCTTCTTCGACCGATTTGGTCAGACGCACGCCACCTGCTTCACCGGCGCCGGCCTCTTTGAATGTGCCCTTGCCGCGGCCACCTGCGTGTATCTGCGCCTTGACCACCCAAAGCGGGCCGTCCAATTCGCCCGCTGCAGTTTTGGCGTCTTCGGCGCGCATCACAGCGCGTCCTTCGCTGACCGGAGCGCCGTAAGAGCGCAGCAGCGCCTTGGCTTGATATTCGTGGATGTTCATTGTGGTCCCTCGTTTGCCATTGGCTTTGCACCCTTCAATCACACTGCGCGGCGGTAAAATATGGTTTTTTTGGCAAGAGGGTCAAAAATCCGACATTTGTGATCACACCCGCAAAAAGTGTGATCACAAATTTCGGGTATGTCGCAAATAAGAGTGATTCGGTCGGGCCTGACATTGGGGTTATTCAATAAAAAAGGGGCGCCCCCATGGGACGCCCCTGCCATTCAGATCAGAAGATCAGCCTAGGCAAGGCTGTCGTCGATGCCGATGCAAGCTTCGACCAGACCTTTGACGGCCTCGACCGATTTGTCGAACATCGCCTGTTCGTCTTTGTTCATCTTGATTTCGACGACGCGCTCGATGCCACCGGCACCAATGATCGTGGGCACACCAACGTAGAACCCGTTCAGGCCATAGGCACCGTCAACATGGGCCGCGCAAGGCAGCAGGCGCTTTTGGTCTTTCAGGAAGGCTTCGGCCATTTCGATTGCTGACGTGGCGGGCGCATAGAACGCCGATCCGGTTTTCAGCAGGCCAACGATTTCAGCGCCGCCATCACGGGTGCGCTGCACGATCGCGTCCAGCTTGTCCTTGGTGGTCCAGCCCATGTTGACCAGATCGGGCAGGGGAATGCCGCCAACCGTGGAATAGCGCGTTAGAGGCACCATGGTGTCGCCGTGGCCACCCAGAACAAAGGCCGTCACGTCGCGCATGGACACGTTGAATTCTTCCGCGAGGAAGTGACGGAAGCGGGCAGAGTCAAGAACACCCGCCATGCCGCAAACCATGTGGTGGGGCAGGCCGGAAAATTCGCGCAGCGCCCAGACCATCGCATCAAGCGGATTAGTGATGCAGATTACGAATGCATTGGGAGCATGCGCCGCGATGCCTTCGCCGACCGATTTCATAACCTTGAGGTTGATCCCCAACAGATCGTCGCGCGACATGCCCGGCTTGCGGGCAACGCCTGCGGTGACGATGCAAACGTCTGCGCCAGCGATGTCGGCGTAGCTGGAAGTGCCCGACATTGCGGCGTCGAACCCTTCGGAGGGGCCGGATTCGGCGATATCAAGGGCTTTGCCTTGGGGAAGGCCATCGGCGATGTCGAACAAGACTACGTCACCAAGTTCTTTGACTGCTGCGAGGTGGGCAAGTGTGCCGCCGATGTTACCTGCGCCGATAAGCGCGATCTTTGCTCTGGCCATGTGAAATGGGTCCTTCGTATGGGATTGAGATCGCGCCATTGACTATTCCTTTGCGCGACATCGCGCAAGTGTGCTGCGCTGCGGCGCGGGGCAGCCCATTGTTTGTAGGGAATTGTTTGCTTAAAGAAGAGCGGAAAATGGACCACAGGAGGCGGGGAACCTGCCCAAGCACCTGTGATTCCCGCCCCACAGAAAGGCCGCACAGTGGAAGGAATGGCGTTTTGGACGCTTGCCGTGATCGCGGCTTTTTGTGTGGGTCTCGCCAAGGGCGGTGCCCCCGCCTTTGGGTCGTTGGCCGTGCCGCTCCTGTCACTGGTGATTTCGCCGGTCGCAGCTGTGGGGCTGTTGCTACCGGTGTTCATCTTCTCGGATATTTTTGGCCTTTGGGCCTATCGCAAGTACTTTCATTTTGGCCTGCTCAAGGTCGCGACCGTCGGGATATTTATCGGGACCGGCATTGGCTGGGCCACTGCGCACATCGTTCCCGAAGACCTCGTGCGGGTCATGATCGGATTGATCGGGCTGGTGTTTTCGCTGAATTTTATCATGCGCGCGACCGCGGATGGGCCAGCGAAGCAGCCAAGTTTTGCCACCGGTGTTTTCTGGACGACAATTGCAGGGTTCACCAGTTTCGTCAGCCACGCAGGCGCGCCGCCCTTGCAGGTGTGGATGATGCCCCAAAAGTTGCCCAAGATGGTGTTTGCTGGCACGACGACCTTTGCTTTCGCAATCATGAACGTGCTGAAAATCTGGCCATATTATGTATTGGGCCAGCTTCAGGCTGAAAACCTGCGGGTCACGATGATCCTGTTTATTCCGGCATTTATCGCCGTTTTCGTCGGCTATGTGGCGATCCGTGTTCTGCCAACGCGGGTGTTTTATACGGTGGTCATCTGGATGTTGTTGGCTGTGTCGATCAAGCTGATCTGGGACGGCATTGGCGCGCTGATCTGACGTCTAGGCGGGGCTATCTGTGTTGGGCAGCCCGTCGGCCAGCACTTGAAATGCCTGACCCGATGCGACCATGCAGGTCGGCCCGCCGGGGGCTGTGACGGTGATTGTCCAGCTTCCCGTGTCGAGCGCGGCAAACACCTCGACGACTGTATTGTTGGCACCGATGCCGATGGATTGGCGACTTTCGCCATAGCTATCTGCGAGCCGTTCAACGACGATGTCGTGGGGCGCGCAGTTGCCACTTTGGGCGTTCGATTGCGTGGTCAACAAGGCCAAAACGGCGGCAGTAAGCGTCATCATCAGGAATGTGCGGTTCATGGGGGTCCCTTTCGGAGCGGTTTTTCGTCTTACCAAAAGACTGCCGCCCAGACCCTTCAAATTGGTTAACAGACCTTAACGATGGGTGTTGCGTGGGTTATTTGCTGCGCTGCGGCGCGTTTCGGGTTGAATGATCCGCAAGTTTCTGGCCTTTTCCGCGCAAGATTATTGCGAGGAAGAATCAATGACCCAACGCCCGACACGTTCTGCACTGTATATTCCGGGATCAAAGGAACGCGCCTTGGACAAGGCCCGCGGGCTGGCATGTGATGTGATCCTGTTCGATCTAGAAGATGCGGTTGCTGTCGATGAAAAGGCCAACGCCCGCGCCACACTGGCCGCCCAATTGGCCAAAGGCGGTTACGGTGCGCGCATGCGGATCGTGCGGATCAACGCATTGGATACACCTTGGGGCGTGGATGATGCCGAGGCCGTGGCGCAGATGGATTGTGATGCGGTGCTACTGCCCAAGGTAGATAGTGCAGCCGATATCGACGCACTTGCGGCGATTGTCCCAAACCTGCCGATCTGGGCGATGATGGAGTCACCCTTGGGGGTTCTGAACGCCGCCACGATTGCAGCGCACCACCGCGTGCAGGGGTTTGTTCTGGGTACTAATGATCTGGCAAAGGATCTCAACACCCGCACCGTGGCCAACCGCGAACCGCTTCTGATGTCGCTCCAGATGTGCCTGCTCGCGGCCCGCGCCCACGGTGTGATCGCGCTTGATGGCGTTTATAATGCATTCAAGGATGACGACGGATTGCGCGCCGAATGCGATCAGGGCCGCGACATGGGCTTTGACGGCAAGACGCTGATCCATCCGGCGCAATTGGCGATAGCTAACGCCGCTTTTGCCCCGACGGACGCAGAAATTGACCTTGCCAACCGCCAGATCGCGGCATTGGAGGCAGCAGAGGCCGCAGGTCAGGGCGTGGCCGTGGTCGATGGCAAAATCGTTGAGAACTTGCATATCGTCACTGCCCGCGCGACCTTGGCTAAAGCAAAAGCAATTACAGAGATGGATGTATCATGATTTGGCTACTTTTAGGACTGGCACTTTGGTCGGGCGTTCACCTGTTCAAACGTATCGCACCCGAGCAGCGCGCCGCGCTCGGCGACAAGGCCAAAGGCCCGATCGCGCTGGCACTGATCGCGAGTATCGTGTTGATGGTCATCGGCTTTCGGGCGTGGGACGGAACCGTTTATTGGGGCCGCTCGCCCGCTATGACGGGTATCAACAACCTGTTGATGTTGCTGTCGTTCTATCTGTTCGCGGCATCTGGCAAGGGCACGCGGATCACCCGCGCGATCCGTCATCCGCAACTGACGGCGGTGATTGTCTGGTCAGCCGGGCACCTGCTGGTTAACGGTGACACGCCGTCGTTCGTATTGTTTGGTGGGTTAGCCATTTGGGCCATTGTCGAAATGATCGTTATCAATCGCGCGCACGGGCCGCGCGGCGATTATCACGCCCCGCCCATCAAGTCCGAAGTGATTGCCATTGTTGCGACCGTAGTTGTGTTCGCCATCACGGCAGCCATTCACATCTGGCTTGGCTACAACCCGTTTGGATAAGACATGCAAATCTATCGATTCCTGACCGAAGACGACACGTCGGCGTTTTGCCACAAGGTGTCTGACGCCCTGTCCAAAGGCTGGGTGCTTTATGGTGATCCGCAATACTCGTTTGATCAGGCCAATGGCGTGCTGCGCTGCGGGCAGGCTGTGGTGAAAGACATCGACGCACCCTATTCCCCTGATATGAAGCTGGGCCAGCAATGACCAAGACAAACGCAGGTCGCTTTTTCGAGGATTACGCCGTTGGTGATGTGATAACCCACGGCGTGCCGCGCACCGTTGGGCAGGGTGAACGCGCGCTGTATCACGCGCTTTATCCCGCACGACATGCGCTTTATTCGTCAGACCAGTTTGCACAAGGTTGTGGGCTGCCATTCAGCCCGCTGGATGATTTGGCCGCGTTTCATGTGATTTTCGGAAAAACCGTGCCGGATGTGTCCCTGAACGCTGTCGCCAATCTGGGCTACGGCGAAGGGCGCTGGCATTTGCCCGTTTGGCCCGGTGATACGCTGCGATCTGAAAGCCAAGTGATCGGGGTCAAGCAGAACTCGAACGGTAAGACGGGTGTGGTTTGGGTGCGCACGCGCGGGCTGAACCAGCACGACGCATTGGTGATGGACTACGTGCGCTGGGTGATGGTGCGAAAGCGGGACGTTGATGCACCGGCACTGGAAGCTGTCGTGCCGGAATTGGCGACAGTCGTCGATCCTGCGACGCTGGTGATCCCGAAGGGGCTGGATTTCACGAATTACGATTTTGCGCTGGCAGGGGAGCCGCACCGCTGGGGCGATTATGCCGTGGGCGAGGTGATTGACCACGTTGATGGCGTCACGATCGAAGAAGCCGAGCATATGCTGGCCACCCGGCTGTGGCAGAACACTGCCAAGGTGCATTTTGACGCGACAAACCGGCCCGATGGCAAGCGGCTGATCTATGGCGGGCATGTGATTTCCATGGCGCGCGCGCTGTCGTTCAACGGGCTTGCCAACGCGCAGATGATCGTCGGGTTGAACAGCGGGGCACATGCGAACCCCTGTTTTGCGGGGGACACCGTGCGGGCGTGGAGCGAAGTGCTGGACCACGCCGAAACCGATGCGCCGGGTGTTGGCGCGATCCGATTGCGGCTTGTCGCGACCAAGGGAGCCGCTGGCGTCTTGCGTGGGGACGATGGGAAGTATCACCCTGATGTGCTGTTGGATCTTGATTACTGGGCGTTGATCCCGCGCTGACTGCGATATTTTTTCTATATTGCGCAGCCCTTTGATAGGGGCTTGCCAAAAGTCTCGTTGACCTTGGCTATGGGTTGATTCTAGATGCTGTGACGCAACCGCAGACAGGCTAGATATGACTGAAGACCCTGAGAAATCACCGAAATCCTATGGGGTCGCCGTGGTGCTTTGTGGCATCTTCGGGGTTATGGGAATCCATCATTTCTACCTTGAGGATTATTTGCATGGCATCGCCGATCTCGCCTTGTTTGTGCTGGCCATATGGCTTTTTGCCCAAGGAAATGTCGGGATGGCCACGCTGGTTATATTGGTGGATGCGCTTCATTCAGTGATCATCTTTTACTACCTGATCATCGAAAAGTGGCGTGACGGGCAGGGACGCCCAGTGACGCTTTGACGAAAACAACAACATCGATATCATAAAAGAGAAACCGCAATGACAATGAACGAAAATGGCACCCAACTTGGCCGCGTTAGCGACAAGAAATTCGTGCCTGCCGTGCTGCTATGCTTCTTTCTGGGCAGTCTTGGAATCCACCGCTTCTATTTGGGCAAGGTCGGCACGGGCATCCTAATGCTTTTGACATTTGGCGGGCTGGGCATCTGGACAATTATCGACTTCGTGCGCCTGGTTATCGGCTCGCTAGGCGACAAAGACGGCTTGCCACTCCAGCGCTAAGGCATTCGTCGGTGGGTAGACACGGCCCACCGGCTTGCGCGCGGCGCCAAAGTGTGAAGCGTCAGTTTTGTGATCACAGAAAACGACCGTGTGATCACAAGTCCCATTTTTCTGCACTGCCGCGTCAAGATTCCGCACATATGCGCCATTCCCTTGCGTGACTCTTGCGAAAAAATTTGCCAAAACAGGCGCAACGGGCCCCGGTTGCTGTGGGGTCACCTAATAAAGGAGCCTGACATGGCCGATGTGAACCGTGGCAATCGCCCGCTCTCACCGCACCTATCCATCTATCGCCCGCAACTCACCTCGATGACCTCGATCCTGACGCGGGTCACAGGGAATGCATTGATCGTGGGTGCATTGCTGGTTGTCTGGTGGTTCATCGCCGCCGCCACGGGCGAAGTCGCGTTCAACCGCGCCAATGCTGTGATCACAAGCTGGTTCGGTGATCTTGTTATGCTCGGCTCGGTCTTTGCGATCTGGTATCACACGCTGGCGGGTATTCGGCACCTGATCTGGGACAGTGGCCGGATGCTTGAGATCGAGAAGGCCGAACGGCTTGGCCAGATCATTATCATCGTGTCGATCCTGTTGACCGTATTCACTGTCATCGTACTGTAGGGGGGAGCATCACATGAGTTTTCTAACTGATCGCAAACGTGCAACTGGTCTTGGGTCCGCGAAAACCGGCACGCAACACCATTGGCATATGATGGTTTCTTCGGTCGCGCTGCTTGGGTTGATCCCGTTGTTCGTGTTCACCTTTGGCCATATTCTGGGTGCGCCCTACGCCGAAGTCGTTGCTTATTATCAGCGTCCGTTCCCTGCCATTGTCGGCATCCTGACGCTGCTTGTTGGCTTCATGCATTTTCGCGGCGGGGTTCAAACCATGATCGAGGACTACGTGCACGGTTTCGCACGCAAAGCCCTGATCATCTGGATGATCTGTCTGTCCTACTCTGCTGCTGCCGTTGGCGTTTTCGCCATCGTGCGCATCGCACTTTAATCCGCCGGAGCGTTTCAAAATGGCTGAATATGAATACGAGACCCATGAATATGACGTTGTGGTTGTCGGCGCTGGTGGTGCTGGCTTGCGCGCGACCCTTGGCATGGCCGAACAGGGTTTGCGCACCGCCTGCGTGACTAAGGTTTTCCCGACCCGCTCGCACACAGTTGCGGCGCAGGGCGGCATTGCGGCGTCCCTGTCCAACATGGGCCCGGATCACTGGCAGTGGCACATGTATGACACCGTCAAAGGGTCTGATTGGCTGGGCGACACGGATGCGATGGAATATCTGGCGCGCGAAGCCCCCAAGGCGGTTTACGAGCTGGAGCATTACGGCGTGCCGTTCTCGCGGACCGAAGAAGGCAAGATTTACCAGCGCCCGTTTGGTGGCCACACCACCGAATTTGGCGAAGGCCCTGCCGTGCAGCGCACTTGTGCTGCCGCCGACCGCACCGGCCACGCCATTTTGCACACGCTTTATGGTCAGTCGCTGAAAGAGCAGGCTGAATTCTTTATCGAATACTTTGCCATTGATCTGATCATGTCCGATGATGGCCAGTGTCAGGGTGTCGTCTGCTGGAAGCTCGATGATGGCACGATGCACGTCTTTAACGCCAAGATGGTTGTGCTGGCGACGGGCGGCTATGGCCGCGCCTATTTCAGCGCCACATCTGCCCACACCTGCACAGGTGACGGTGGCGGTATGGTCGCGCGTGCGGGTCTGCCGTTGCAGGATATGGAGTTCGTGCAGTTTCACCCGACCGGCATTTACGGCGCGGGTTGCCTGATTACCGAAGGTGCGCGCGGCGAAGGTGGATACCTTACCAACTCTGAAGGCGAGCGGTTCATGGAACGCTATGCCCCCAACTACAAAGACCTTGCCCCGCGCGATTATGTGTCGCGCTGTATGACGATGGAAATCCGCGAAGGGCGCGGCGTGGGTGCGGGTGGTGATCACATTCACCTCAACTTGAACCACCTGCCACCCGAGGCGCTTAACCTGCGTCTTCCCGGCATTTCGGAGTCCGCCAAGATTTTCGCGGGCGTCGATGTGACCAAGGAACCGATCCCAGTGCTGCCGACTGTGCACTACAACATGGGTGGTATCCCGACGAACTATCACGGCGAGGTTTTGAACCCGACGGCGAAAGACCCCAACGCTGTTGTGCCCGGCCTGATGGCTGTAGGCGAAGCGGGCTGCGCGTCCGTACATGGCGCGAACCGACTTGGGTCCAATAGCTTGATCGACCTTGTGGTGTTTGGCCGTGCTGCCGCGATCCGTGCTGGCACAACTGTCGATGCTGATGGGCCGAACCCGACCCTGAACCAAGCAAGCGTTGATGCGGCGTTCGATCGTTTCGACGGGCTGCGTTATGCGGATGGGAGCACGCCCACCGCCGACTTGCGTCTTGAAATGCAAAAAGCGATGCAGGCCGATGCGGCTGTGTTCCGCACCGACAAGACGTTGAAAGAGGGCGTCGAAAAGATGACCGCAATTGCGGACAAGATGGGTGATCTTAAGGTCACCGATCGCTCCTTGGTCTGGAACAGCGACCTGATGGAAACCCTTGAGCTGACCAACTTGATGCCAAGTGCGCTGGCGACAATCGTCGGCGCCGAGGCGCGCAAGGAAAGCCGCGGGGCACACGCCCACGAGGATTATCCAACACGCGACGACAAAAACTGGCGCGTCCACACGATCAGTCGGATTGATGGTTCATCGGTCGAACTAAGCCACCGCCCCGTTATCACCAAACCGCTGACCACCGAAAAGCAGGGTGGCATCAGCACCAAGCGGATCGCCCCGAAAGAACGGACGTTCTAATGCGCACCGCCGCAATCATGGCCACGCTTGCTCTGCTCGCCGCGTGCGGCCCGCCGCCGCCTATGGACCCGCTTCAAGCGGCGGAATTCTGCGAAGAGCGCGCCCGCGCGGCACAAGGCCCTACTGGTCGTGTCACGGTTGGCGTAAACTCAAACACAGGGCCAAGCACCGATGTCGAAATCGGGCTGAGCGGCGATTTTTTGTCAGGGCGTGATCCGCTCGAGGTCTATTCGTCCTGTGTTTACCAACGCACCGGCGCGGCACCTGTCCGCCCGCCAAACCTGCGATAGATCGGAGAAAAACATGACC
>JBLHNX010000003.1:0-26170 GCA_047622125.1 Paracoccaceae bacterium
TAAACGCGATCTGGAACGCTGGCGACATGATGTCTGCCGCCATGACCGCCTGTGCTGCGCGTGCCTCATCGGTGTCGACCGCAAACATTGCGAACTGATCCGAGTTGAAAGCAACGGTTCCCTGTGAACCCGGAACACGGAAGCACAAGAAGTCCTCACCCGGAACTTGATCAGCGTTTACGAATTCGCCCTTGGCCCAATCGCCCATGATCTGGAACGCGGCGTCGCCGTTGATGACCATCGACGATGCAATGTTCCAGTCACGACCAGAGAAATTCTCATCCGTGAACGACGCCAGTGTGGCCATCCGGTTGAAGACTTCAACCATCATCGGCCCCGTAAGCGCCTCTTCGTCAAGGTCGATAAACGCAGCATTGTAGAAATCGGTGCCACCGACAGACAAAACGACCCCGTCAAAAACGGTTGCGTCCTGCCAAGGTTGGCCGCCGTGTGCCAATGCGACCAGTCCACTGTCCTGAACAGTTGTCATGGCGGTAACGAATTCATCCCAAGTGGTCGGTTCTGCGATACCCAGCTCGTCAAGAATGGCCTTGTTCGCCCAAACCCAGTTGGTCGAGTGCACATTGACCGGTGCCGCGATCCAATCACCTTCATACTTCGAGAACCGTTGCAATGCTGCCGGAACGACGTCGTCCCAGCCACCTGCTGCGGCGACATCATTGAGATTACCAAGAACACCCTCGGCGGCCCAATCCTGAATGTCGAAACCGAGCATCTGAACGGCTGATGGTGCATCGCCCGCCGTGACCCGCGCACGCAATGTTGTCATCGCGGCCTCACCGCCGCCACCGGATACGGGCATATCTGCCCAACCGATACCTTGTACGGCCAGGTTGTCTTTCAGCACGCCCAGGGCAGCCGCTTCACCGCCAGATGTCCACCAATGCAGGACCTCGACGTCCTCGGCGTAAGCCATTGTTGTGCTCGCCAGCAGCGCCACAACTGTTGCAGTTTTCTTTCCAAAATAACCACGCATATCAGGTCTCCTCCTTTTTATCGCGTTTATTTCCCGACCCATCTTTTGGGTCAGGCCGTTTTCACCCAAGGTGTTCTGGTAGCGCCAATCCGCATCACCAGTGATTTCACCTCAAGGAATTCTTCAAAGCCGTAAGAGCCTATTTCACGCCCCTGTCCCGATTGTTTCACGCCGCCAAAAGGCAGTTCAGGAAACCCGTCCATCCAGGTGTTGGTCCAAATCGTTCCCGCCTGCGCGCGGCGCGCAAAGTCGAGGCAGGTATGGATGTTTTCGCTCCAGATACCTGCCGATAGCCCGTAGTCCGAATTGTTGGTCAGTGCGATTGCCTCGTCCAACGTACGGAACGTCATCACAGTCAGGACTGGCCCGAACACCTCGTCTGTTGCGATGGCCATGTCGGGTGTCACGCCGCGAATAACGGTCGGTTCATAAAATTGCCCACCAACGTCGGGCACTGTCAAGGGCTGTCCCCCAAGACAGACCTCGGCGCCCGCTGCTGCGGCGTCTTTGACGTGTTGGTCAATTTTTGCATTGTGATCTTGGGTGACGATTGCGCCGACTTGCGTGTCAGGGTGCATCGGGTTGCCGAATGCGACTTTCTTGGACAAGGCCACAATACGCGCTACGAAATCATCAGCAATGTCTTCGTGAACGATAATCCGGCTGGACGAGTTGCAGCATTGGCCGACGTTGAAATACACCCCGAACGTCACCGCGTCCGCAGCGTTTTCCAGGTTCGCATCAGGCATGATGACCTGCGGGTTCTTGCCACCAAGTTCCAGCGCCACTTTCTTGAGTGTATCGCCCGCAGATTTAGTGATCAATTTGCCCACGGCGGTCGAACCGGTGAAGGTGACCATATCGACATCTTTGTGTGTGCTTAACGCGCTGCCCACAGGGTCGCCGTAACCCAGCACGATGTTACAGGCACCCGCAGGCAGGCCCGCTTCGATCAGAAAGTCCGCCAGCATCGCGGTTGTGGAGGGTGTCATCTCGGACGGTTTGACCACGCAGGTACATCCGGCAGCCAAAGCAAAAGGCAACTTCTGGCTGAGAATCCAGAAGGGGAAATTCCAAGGTGTGATGATCGATACCACCCCGATGGGCTCTTTCAAAATCACGCCAAGGATGTCTGCGCCCAGCGTGTTATGACTGTCACCATGCACCGTGCGCGCAAGTGATGCGGCATAACGCCAAAGGTCTGCCGCGCCACCACATTCACCGCGTGACTGCGAGATCGGCTTGCCGCTTTCCAGCGTTTCAATAACCGCCAAACGTTCTTCGTTGGCCTCAATCAAATCGGCGACTTTGTTCAAGATGACGGAACGCTCTTTGCCACTCAGACGGCTCCAGCGGCCATCATCAAAGGCCCTGCGCGCCGCCTGAACCGCGGCATCGGTTTCGGTCTTGCCCCCCCGTGCGGCTTGACTGACCAACACGCCATGAGACGGCGATATGCGGTCGGACATCGCCCCGTCCGCGCTGTCACACAATGCACCATCAATGAAATGGCGCGCCTTGTATGGTGCATCCGGCATGTCTACTGTCTGTGCGGAAATGATGTGTAGGTCTTTCATGTTTACTGTCCTGTAAAATCTGGTTTGCGCTTTTCGCGAAAGGCGGCAACGCCTTCTTGACGATCAGCGGATGCGGCGATTGCTGCACTGCCCAAGGCTTCAATCATCGCGCCACGGTCCTCGCCAACTGCTGCGTGGATCATGGATTTTGACACTTCGACGGCGCGCGGTGACAGTGTGATTGCCCGCGCCAAAAGCGTCTCTGCAGCGGCACGCGGGTCCGCGTCAACAGCGGTGACAAACCCGAAGGCAAGCGCACGATCAGCTGTAATCCGGTGTCCGAACAGCGCCATTTCTTTCACGACGGGTTCGGGCAACAAGCGCATCAAACGCTGGGTGCCAGACCAGCCTGGAACGATTCCGACGCCCGCCTCGGGGAGGGCGAGACGCGCATCGGGGGCCATGACACGCAGGTCACAGGCAGTCGCTAGTTCAAGACCACCCCCAAAGGCGTGACCGTTCAGAACTGCGATTGTCGGTTTTGATAGGCGTGCAAGACAATCAAAAATACGGTGGCCATCGCGGACCCAATAGCGGGCAAATTCCGCGGGGCTCAGATCACCCCAAGCGTTGATATCCGCGCCAGTGCAAAACGCGCGATCACCCGTCGCGGTGACCATGACCGCGCGGATCGATGCATCACGTTCGATGGTTTCAAGGTGGCGCGCCAAAGCGTCCAGCATATCCACTGTGAACGCATTCAGCTTCGCAGGATTGTCGAGCCGCAGTTCCGCGATGCCGCCCTTAATTGTCAGATGAATATCGCTCATTCGCCCCAGCCCATCGGTTCGTCACGCAACAGGGAAAGCGGCAAGGTTATGGCATCCTTGGCCACTTGGACTCGCCCGTCCGATGCGTCGATGATGTCGCGCTGGGGATCAATGCCGGGCATGATCTCGATCGCGACGAGGCCCTTTTCGCCCAAGCGCATGACACAACGCTCCGTAATATAGAGAACATCCTGCCCCTGCTCGCGGGCGCGTTCGCCTGAGAACGTGACGTGTTCGACCTGTTCGACCATCTTCGTGAATTTGCCAGGGGCCACTACGTGGATGCCTGCGTCGGTCAGCTCGATTGTTGCCCCTGCCTCGAACCAGCCGGAAAAGACGATGCGTTTGGCGTGTGATGTGATGTCGACAAACCCGCCGCATCCCGCCGTCAAATAGGGCTTTTTCGCCAGTTTTGAAACATTCACATTCCCTTCCACATCGACTTCCATGAATGACAGGAACGACACGTCAAATCCCGCACCCTGAAAGTAGATAAACTGCTGCGGGGATGGCACATAGGCATCCGCATTAGACGCGCAGCCAAACGCAAAATCCGTCAGTGGCATTCCACCAACCGCACCCTGTTCAATGGCCCAAGTCACGGCATCCGGATGCCCTTCTTCAAGCAAAATACGTGGCACCATTGCAGAGATGCCAAAGCCAAGGTTAGCGGTCATTCCAGGTTGCAATTCCATCGCGGCGCGCCGTGCGATGATCTTTTCGATCCCATGCTCGGCCAAGGTAAAGCTATCCCATGGACGCATGACCTGACCCGAAATTGCCGGATCATAGAGTGTTTCACAGGTTTGCTTTTGATCAGGGTCGATCACAATGGCATCCACCAAGTGACCCGGCACACGGACGTCATGGGGCCGCAGACTGCCGCGCTTGGTCACGCGCGAGACCTGCGCAATGACGAGACCGCCATGGTTTCGCACGCAGATAGCCTGTTCCAATCCGCCAAGATACGCGCCTTCGTGTTCATAGGTCAGATTGCCAAATTCATCGGCTGTGGTTGCCCTGATAATGGCAACGTTTGGAATGATGTTGGGGTAATGAAGCCACGTATCGCCGTTAAATTCGACCCGATTGACGATAGCAGACTTGGCAGCAATATCGTTCATTGCACAGCCCTGCCGAATGGGATCTGCAAAGGTTTTCATACCCACTTTAGTCAATACGCCGGGGCGATTGGCAGCCGCTTCGCGTGTCATATCAAACAAGATGCCTGACGGAACATTGTACGCCGCGACACGGTTCTCAACGATCATTTTCCAGATTTCCGGCATCGGCTTGGACGACGGACCCGACGGGTAGGACCCGCCAAGAATGCGCGACAAAAGACCGTCCTTGGCGATATGATCGACACCCTTGACGCCATACATATCGCCCGCGGCAATTGGATGGATCGTGGTCAGGTTTTTTGGATGACCCTCCGCATCAAACCGATCCCCGATCGCCTTAAGCACAAGATCAGGACAGCCAAGCGCTGAGGATGACGAGACTGTCACAACCGCATTGTCCGCAATCTTGGAGGCGGCATCGCGGGCGGAGAGAACTTTAGTCATCAAGACGCTCCATATGCGACTGTTACGCGCTCACCACTCGCAGCGGCGTCTTGAACCGCTTGCGCGATCGCAAGGGATTTCACGCCGTCCCACCCAGTTGCCGCTGGCTGGCCAGTACCTGCAACAGCCTCGCAAAAGCGCGCGACGCCAAAGGCATAAAGGTTGTGGCCGTCAAACGGGATGTCCTTGCGACCCGCGGCGGTAAGCAGACTGATTTTCCCAACCGGCATTTGCGTCATCACGCTATCGGCAAATATTGATCCTTCGGAGCCATGGATTTCCAGACCAGACCCAGCATAGGGATGTGTGAAACTTTCATGGGTGCTGACCAGCACGCCCGACGGCATCTGCCACACTGACATAGCGTTGTCCTCAACCCCTTGCCCCATCCCGGAACTGGTGGTTTGCGCCACAACCGAAGCCGGATCTTCACCCAACAAGAACCGGACCACATCCGCGTCATGCACAGTAATGTCGAGCACAACACCGCCGCCAGATTCCTTCGAGTCGATCCGCCATCCCTGTAGGTTCTCGGGCAAATGTGCGGCGTGGAAAATGCGCGCCGACAACACGCTACCGATACCACCTGACGTAATGATATCCCGCACGGCGTTGTGGCTACCAGAACACCGAAGATGGTGGTTGGTCGCAAAAACGACCCCAGCTTTTTCAGCCGCGACAACCATTGCCCGTGCATCGCTCACGCTCATGGCCAACGGCTTTTCGCAGAAGACATGCTTGCCTGCTTCAATTGCCGCCATGGCCTGACTGAAGTGTTTTTCATTGGTTGAAGAAATGTAGACAGCATCGACGCTGGCATCAGACAGCGCATCCGTCAAATCAACCGACGCATTGGCGATCGCATGTTCTTTGGCATAGGCGCTGCCGCGACTTTCAGACCCTGAAATCACCCATGTTACCTCGCCCCCCGCTTGCGCGCGAAACGCACCAATCATGTGTTGGCTCGCGATTGTTGATGCCCCAATTAGCGCCCAGTTCATATCATGATTTCCCCCACTTGGAACGTTCCAATAAATTAGTATGGAACGTTCCAAGTGGAGTCAATAGAGTTAAGCAAAGGAGACATCCAAAGCAATTTTCCACCGAGAAACCTGTACTGATAGAAGCTTTCGCTTTTGCGGATTTTACACATCTTGAGATGACTTTGGCTTTGTTGATGCAAACTCAGCAAGCAGTTAGTGCGGTCAAAGCATATACTAGTGTTCAAATTTTTGGATTATGCCTATTTAATATAGAAATATATCTAGAAACCCGCACAACTTGGTGACATAAATTAATCAACTTTAGCAAACTGGGATGGAAGCCCAATCTGATGAAGAGACGAATACCCTCCACAACTGCGCTGCTCTGCTTCGAAGCGGCAGCCCGCACCGAGAATTTCGCTCAGGCTGCGAACAACTTAAACATGACGCAAAGTGCGCTAAGCAGACAGATCCAGACACTTGAGGCAGGAATTAAGCAGCAGCTATTCAAACGTGCAAAACAGCGCGTGAAGTTGACAGCGGCAGGGCATGCGCTTGTGGCGGAACTCTCTCCGCAATTGGAAAACCTCGAGGCCATGTTCCTAAAGATCAGATCGCACGACAAACTTGAGGGCGCTCTCAACATCGGCACTTACCCAACATTCGGCAGTCGCTGGCTTATGCCAAAGATCATTGAGCTAGCTCAGCAAGAAGCCAGCTTTACATTGAATACGATTACGTACCTGTCCAATGGGGAAATTGATCCTAGCTTGGTTGATATTGCTATCGTGCAAGGGGTTTGTCCGTGGCCTGGTTACCGGGCAGATTATTTTTTGCCGGAAACGCTTGTTGTCATCGCAAGTCCGGAAATTTTAGAGGCGGTGGTTCTTGATCCACTAGAACTGTTGAACCAACGCATACTGCAGCACATAACACGCCCTGATTCCTGGAGGATCTGGCTAGAGAGTCAGAACTGTCCGTTACCAAACAGTATTATTGGTCCAATGTTTCATCAGTTCGAGATGTTGATCGATGCCGTCAAGGGAGGGCATGGCATTGCCATCGTTCCAAAACTCCTCGTTGAAAAAGAGCTGAAAGAAGGCAAATTAACCAAGGCACATTCTCATGAAATCACGCCCGAAGGTGCCTATTACTTGCTCACACCAACGGTAAAGGTTGGGACACAAAAAATCGAGAGAATCAGAAAGTGGCTCCTGAAGAGCGTCAACATTTAGGGCCAACCGATATGATCGATTTTTTGCATGAACTTATGCACAAACGCCGTTTTGAGATAGGTGATCTGCGCAATAACCTCGTCTGAACGACACATCAGGAGGAAACGAAATGGGTTTTAATGCTCGGATTAACGACAACGACGTAACGGCAGTCGAAGGTTGGATGCAGTCTCACCAAGACACAACTTCTGTTGCAAAATTCCTGCCTGGCCCTGGCATTCAGCGTCTTGAACTGAAGTTTGACATTGCTGAATTAAACAAAGCGCTGGACGAGTGTCTGGAGCGTGAGGCTTTTCAGGGTGACATGCAGGATCAAGGGTTCGCCGCACTCCCTTTAACTCAGCGCCCGGGGCAAACCGAATGGACTAAAAATGACTTGTCCGGCCGTTTTTGGACCCGTGGGGATGATCGCTATGTCGAAGAACCGCGCGAAGATCTGGTTTCTGAAATCGACTTTTCCGAGTTCAATCCAAAATTCAAAGGCACGTATTTCGAGCATGTCTTGGAGGAACTTGGAAAACGGTTCCCTGTCGGGCGGACTCGCGTGTTGTCCAAAGGGCTTTATAATTGCAATTCATGGCACCGCGACCCAGAGCCCCGGTTGCACATACCAGTTGTCTCGAACCCTGGCTCATTGTTTATCGTGAACCATCACGTGACCCATCTTCCTGCCGACGGGTCAGTCTATTTCACTGACACACGTGGGTATCATACGGCATTGAATGGTGGTGAAACACAACGTGTGCACATCGTTGCAGCGCTCGCCTACGAGCAAATCACAACGTGAGCCTCTATGGAGGCATGAACAACGCATTGGGCAGCAATCGCTGCCTGTGCGACCTGCGTAGCGACACGATGACAGTCCCGGATGCCGCAATGCTTGCGGCGATGGCGGTGGCTGAAGTCGGCGATGACGTTTACGGCGAAGACCCGACCGTCGCGAAGCTGGAAAGTCGCTTGGCGGAATTGTTAGGCAAAGACGCGGCTGTCTTCTTTCCCTCGGGTACCCAAAGCAATCTCGCTGCTGTGATGGCACATTGTGGACGTGGTGATGAACTCATCATTGGGGATCGCTACCATATTTACTGCGACGAAGCGGCGGGACCTTCTGTTCTGGCTGGGGTGTCAATGAATGCAATCCCGACGATGGGCACAGGCGCTGTGTCACCGCAATCCGTGCAGGCGGCCATCAAGGATGACGACCAGCACTACGCGCGAAGCCGTCTATTGTGCCTTGAAAATACCGTGGGTGGTCAAGCTATATCCTTGGAGGACATGTTTGCGGCTGCAAAGGTAGCGCAAGATGCCGGCATGGCTGTGCATTTAGACGGGGCGCGCTTTTTTAACGCCATTGCGGCCTTGGATTGCTCTCCTGTGGCCTTGGCAAATTGTGCCGACAGTATTTCAGTGTGCATGTCCAAAGGGCTGGGGGCACCGGTAGGCTCGGTGCTTGTTGGCTCACATGGAATTATCGCACAAGCACGGCGCAATCGTAAGATCCTTGGCGGCGCGATGCGTCAGGTGGGCATTCTTGCAGCGGCCGCGATTCATGCTCTTGATCACAATGTTGCTGGGTTGGCCCGTGATCATGTAAATGCTGCCCGCGTCGCCAAGACACTGAGCGACTTGAATGCTGGCGAGGTGCGCGTAAACACCAACACGATTTTCTTTACGCCGCGTGACGGCAAGCAAGACCAGTTGCGGGTGCATATGGGACAATCTGGTGTGCGTATCGGCGGCCAGTCCCCAGCAATCCGCATGGTTTTTCATCGTGATGTGACCGATGAAGGGCTGGAAACTGCTATTGAGGCATTTGAGGCCTATTTCAAAGAGACATGATTTTGTGACTGCGATTGAATTCATCAATGCGACGCGATTTTAAGATCTGCCCGCGCCTTCGCTAAGCGGGGCGGTGTCAACCAATGCCCGCCTTCTTCAGGCGGCAAGCGCTGCGTAAAGTGCGTCGGGCGGGAAGCAGCCGTTCGCTGCGTCCGCAAGGCGATTAGCTTTATATGCCAAAGCGGACGCTTGCGTCCGGGTCCGATTGCATCAACCAAACCATGGGGCAACGGCCGAGAAACTGTTTCCTCCAGTTAAACGTACGTTCCAGATTTTCGTCTCACAGCAAATCTGTGCATAAAAATTTGCTACAAGGAACGTTCACTCATGCTATTTCGCAGAAAGCAGCGGTTTGAGGCTCGGCTACCTTCTACAGAGTATTCTCTTTGGTAAATGGCGAATTCTTCACCGCAAGGTCACGCACCTCCCCCTCCAGTTTGCTGATCAGGGCTTCAGCGGCGGGATCGACCAATGTCGATAGCATGGCGGCACCGATATTTCTGACAAATCGGGGTGAGTAGACGAACTCGCTTAGCACACCGACATCCTGGTCGTGACGTATTTTGATGTCCAACGAATGCGCGCAGCCTTGGACTGGCGCGCCGAATATGACAAAACCAGACATTGGCCTCCGTGGCCAAAACCAATATCGTTCGAGTTGGTCAAAACAGCCAATGATCGTGAAAGGCCCAATATGAAAACCGTGCAGCATGCCCTCGCTTTGGTTACGTCCATTGCGCTTTGGTCGTCCGCTTATGCCCAATCGACATATGAGGCCTTGCTGTGTGAAGCCGCCCAAACGGGCCGTGTTGTCGAGGTTGTTTACCACGAAGACGCCAGCAAAGACTGCCTCCCGCGGCGCATTGATGTGCACCAAGTCGGCATTGGGAACAATGGTCAGCTTTATATGCATGGCTGGCAGACCCGTGGCTGTACCAACGGGCGGGACTACGAGTCCGAGCGGATCTTTCGCTTCGACCGTATTCAGTCAGCAGAGATCGTAGATGGCGAATTCGCTGAAAGATCCCAGTTAATCAAGGCCGAAGGCTGGGACGGCTGCATCGGTTCGAATTGCTTTATTGCCGAAAATATCTGCGAATAGAGCTTACTTAAAATGCGATTGATGCGCCCACGAACGCCCTACGTGTGACAGCCGCCTCGTCCATTGTCGTCAATTTCAGACCAACGGGGAAGTCGCGGACCGACCTAGACTATGCAATTGGTCGGGGACGTTAGAAGCGACCTTGGATTGCATGGCTTGGGTGCTTAACTCTTTGCAAACGGAGAATACCATGCAGCACTTTTCGCTTCTCGATTTATCACCCGTGCCAGAAGGCAAGACCACGGCGGATGCCTTGGCCAATACGGTTGCTCTGGCGCGCGTCGCAGAAAACGCAGGATACCACCGCTACTGGCTGGCCGAGCATCACAACATGGCCGGGATCGCCAGCGCCGCGACGGCCGTGGTGATCGGCCACGTGGCCGCTGCGACCCGGACCATGCGGATCGGTGCCGGCGGGATCATGTTGCCCAATCATGCGCCATTGGTGGTGGCAGAACAGTTTGGGACGTTGGCGACGCTGTACGGAGACCGCATCGATCTGGGTTTAGGCCGCGCGCCAGGCACAGATATGGCAACCGCCCGTGCATTGCGCCGTCATATGGCGCCCGAGGATAGCTTTCCCCAAGATGTGCAAGAGCTGATCGGCTATTTCGGTGACATGCCCGATGGCGCAGCGGTGCGGGCTATTCCCGGAGTTGGAACGCATGTGCCCGTCTGGATCCTTGGTTCGAGCCTTTACGGTGCGCAGTTGGCAGCCCATCTGGGCCTGCCCTATGCCTTCGCCTCACATTTCGCACCGGCCATGCTCCAAGAGGCGCTGTCGGCCTACAGAACATCATTCAAACCATCCCAGTTCTTATCCGAGCCCTATGCAATGGTCGCAGCAGGTGTCTGCGCCGCCGAGACCGATGCGCAGGCGCAGGTGCTGCGGTCCTCGCAGGTGCTTGCCTTTGCGCACTTGATATCTGGCAAGCCGGGCAAATTGCCCCTACCCGTCCATGATGTCGAGGCACGCGTCCCTGCTCCAGTCTTGGCACAAGTCAGACAAGCCTTGGCTTGTTCCGCAACGGGTTCGCCTGTGACGGTTAAGGCGCAGCTAAGCGCCATCATCGACAAGTACAAACCGGACGAGCTTTTGGTCACCGGCATGATCCACGATCATGGTGCGCGGGTTCGATCGTTTGAAATCGTAGGCGATGTTTTGACCCAACTGCGTGTGCAGAAAAAGGTAAATTGATCCTGTTTGCAGGCATCAACGCTACCGATCCCAAGCGGACATCCACAGTGTCACGGGATGGCGCGATGCAACTTCTGCGAAGTAGGCGTTACCTACATTGACAGAATTTCGGCAAAGGGGCCCCTATGTCCCATCTCGATTCGCAAACAAGGAGCGCTGGTTTTTCTTCATGTAAGTCCATGCAATGAAACGACTTGTTTTTTGCCCCTGCGCCATTTCGACAACTTTAAAATCAGCAACCCTGGCCTTTCCCAAAATTCGGTAGAGTGGCTGAAGGTTATCTTTTTTCGACACCAACGAGGTAAACCACAGGCACCGATCGGCGAACTCCATGCTCTGCTCAACCATGCGGGCGACAAACTTTATCTCGCCACCCGGACACCAAAGTTCAGCGTTTTGACCGCCAAAGTTGAGCTTTTGTGAATGCCCTTTTCCAAGGTTCGCCCACTTACGTTGGGTGCCTTTATTCGCTTGTTCCATGGACGAATGAAAAGGTGGGTTGCACATAGTTACGTGAAAAGCATCGTTGGCTTCGATCACGCCTTTAAAGATATTCTCGGGTTTATTTTGTTGCCTCAGGGTGATTTTCAACTTGTTGAATTCACAAATTTGCCTTGCCGATTTGAGAGCACCCGCATCGATATCGACGCCAGTGAAGTGCCAGCCGTATTCGCTCTGGCCCGTCAGGGGGTAAACCAGGCTTGCACCGGTGCCGATGTCTAACGCTTTGATATGACGCCCACGCGGGATGTCTTGGTTGTTACTGTCGGCAAGCAAGTCCGCGAGATAGTGGATGTAGTCGACACGACCGGGAATTGGTGGGCATAGATAGCCGGCAGGGATATCCCAAAAATCTATATTGTAATGCGTCTTTAGCAATGCCCGATTAAGCATACGGACGGCCGTCACGTCTTGAAAATCAATCGTCGTCTGACCAAGTGGGTTGCTGAGCGTGAAGGCCCCTAGTTCAGGCGTTTGCGCAACCAAACGCACAAAGTCGTAGCCTTCGACATGTTGATTGCGGGGATGCAGCTTGGCTTTGGTGGCCATGGGGAACGCCTTCATGAAAGTTGGTGGACGTCACTCGCCAGACGGTTAGTTGGTCTTAGGCCCTCATGCCCAAATAGTAAAATTGGAGCGAGGCAGATGCTCCACTGACGCGACCGCCCGACCGTTGATGCCGCGTGCAGCATTCGTCATTTTGGGCGCGATGCAGACTTTCTTTAACGCGCAGCATTGCGCTGATCCAATAGCTGCGCCCGTCAATCACGGCCCATTAGCCGACATTGACCGGGGGTTGCGACGCTGCGCCACGGCTTCTCTAAAGCGGGCCTTCGTACATTCTGCAGCAATTTGAACCCATCAAGGTCAGTAGTGCCAACAAAGCTGCTGGTCAGCTACATGCCCTTGCGTTCATCGGTATTAGGGATAGCGTAGATCCCATACCCCCTTAGGAGAGTTGAGAATGACAACAGGTCACATGTTTATGGCGATGAGCCTCGATGGATTTGTTGCGCGAGAAGACTTTGGCCTTGATTGGTTGATGAAGCAGAAGACCGACGGCGAGGATCATGGCAATGCGGCGTTCATGGAGTCCATCGATGGGCTTGTGATGGGGAGTGGCTCGTTTCGGACCATGCTAACCTTTGGTGCTTGGCCCTATGAAAAGCCCGTTGTGGTGCTGAGCCGGACTATGAAATCAAACGACATCCCAGAAGAACTTCGTGAAAAAGTGACCGTCAGTGCGCTCGCGCCTCGACACCTAATGGCGTCCTTGTCGCAACAAGGCTGGAAGCGGGCCTATATCGACGGAGGTAAAGTCATTCAGAGCTTCATGCGCGAAGGATTGATCGCAGATATGACCGTGACCGTTGTTCCGATCCTTATCGGAGAGGGTAAACGGATGTTTGGGACATTGGATGCGGATATTGACCTGCACCTTTTGGAGTCGCAGTCTTTTCCATCTGGTTTGGTTACTTCAAGATACGAGGTTATTTAGGGCTCGTATTGGACTTTCTCCGCCCTGCAGCATCGTCGCGTTTAGCGCGGTGCTGCGTCGGCGCACTCGGTCCTAAGCCGACCTTCACGCTTTTTGCAGCGAACGGTCGGTTTAGGGAATCCGATATCTTGGGTTGTCCATTTCACAAAGGCCAACCGATACGTCAATCCCCGCTGGCATCGGACAGCGGGGTGTCTGTTTTTCAGCGTCGCAGAATGATTTACATCATCCCTCGCGTTCCAATTTCTTGCGTGCAAGCTTGCGTGCACGGCGGATAGCCTCAGCTTTCTGGCGCGCGTTTTTCTCGGACGGTTTCTCGAAATGTTGCTTGAGCTTCATTTCACGGAAAACGCCTTCCTTCTGGAGTTTTTTCTTTAGAACCCGGAGGGCCTGATCGACATTGTTGTCGCGAACACTAACCTGCATGCGGTTGACACCATCTCTCTAGTTTGAAGTTGCAGTAATTTTAATGAGCTGTCCGAATAGCGATCCATTCCTGGCTTGTAAAGTATCACAGTTGAAGGTTGGGCTGCGTGTGGTCGTAATACACACGGTTTATGCCAATTTGGCTGCGCGGCAGCGATACGCCGAAAGCAGACTTTACAAAATTGCGCGGTCGTTCGGGCTGTTGGCGGGTGCGATGGCGCTACGACCCAGCCTCGGCCGCGTCGATCTGGGCCAAAAGATCATCACAGCGTTGGGTTTGATAGTCTGACCCTTCAACAAAAAAGGCACGCGCGCGGGTCACATGCGTTCGCGCCTCGGCCAGTAGGGCCGGATCGGGATCAAGGTTATAACGCGCCAACGCCAGATCGGCGATATTCCATTGGAGCATCGCCCATCTGAACGGCGCGTCCTGCTCAAAGGCCAAATCCTCGCAAGCAGCATAGCCATCACGCGCCTGTTGCAGCTTGGCCGGGTCGCTGGTGACTGTGCCCACCCAACGTTGGGCGACGGCCAGGTTATTTTGGGTCGCTTCCCAATCAAGCGGATCGTTTTCTTTGTTTCTAAGGGCGAGGGCTTCGATTTGCGCCTCTTCCGCCTCGCGCAGCGTGTCTGCGTCTTTGATCAGCTCCCCCAGTGATTGAAGTGCGCCTCCAAGGTTATTCCATCCGTGTTCGAGATTGGTTGAATTGACCTGCTGGTTAACCTTCAGCGCTGCGCGATGGGCGGCCACCGCTTGCTCCAACAGTGCCGATTCTTTTCGGCGTGCGCCCATTTCACCAAGAGCCAAGCCGAGGCCAGCTTGACGGGCGGCCCATCTCTCTGGCTCTTTCGCCTTGATGGTTTTTTTCACAGCCGCGTCAAAGACGCGCCGCGCTTCAATCAGGAACGACTCCCCATTTGATCGTTCCGCCAGACGGAAATGACACCAACCAAGGGTATAGAGCGCAAATGCCACCAGCGGCTTTTTGGACTTCACCCTGTCGTAATTGCCCTTTGCCAGTGCCAACGCAACCTGCAAGGCAAAGATATCCCCAGCCTTATCGCCCTCATCTTTCCACGCGTTGGCCTTGGAATCCACGGCCCAAAAAAGTTTACCTTGCGGAAATTCACGCAGGTTTCTGACGATCCGGTCGGCGGCCAGATCGGGGCGGTTGCGCAGGCGGTCTTGGTTTAGTTCCTTTTCCAACTGCAGTTCTGACAGGCGCGCCAGTCGGTCTTTCTCTTCTCGCAGCAACACCGCCTGCTGGGCCAGCTTGTCATGTGCCAGATCGAATTCGCCCTCATTGTTCAGCGCATCGACCTCTGCCATCAGTGCTGCGAATTGCGCATCTGCGTTGCCGGCCAGTTGGGCGATATGTTCGCTGGCTTTCAGCTTTTCCAATGCGGCTACTACGCTGCGATAGGCGGTGTCGCGATCCTTGTGGTCGCCTTCAGTAAAGTTGTTGGCCAATTGGATCAGCAGGTCGTCCGATGTGCCCTCTGCCTTTCCTTCGCGGCGTAGACGATCAATGACGCGGTCGGCGTCGCGTTCAGCCTTGGTCTCAAGGCTTTCGGCGGCATCTTCGGCGTCAAGAAATTTGTCGATCCACGTTTCATCAAGGTCAAGCGCGATGCGAAACCGCCCCACGGTGCGGGCATCCAGCGCCTCTTTGCGGCCTTTCTCAACCTTGGAAATGAAGGAGGCCCCGACAGCTGGTTTAATCTTGCCGCCCAAGGTTGGCTGGTCCCATCCCTTGAGCGTGCGGGCGCGTTTTACGGCCCTGCCAAAGTCCTTCAGAATATCAGGGTCAATTTTAGGCAAGTTTTCTCAATCAAAGGAAAGATAAGGCGATTTGTTGCTCTTGTAGTCATCTTTGAGCGACTGCGCTTAGGCCTTTGATCCCCCATATTTCAGTTGTCCGGATAACGTCTGTAACCCAGGCGGGGCCTCGCCGCATAACAGGAGAATATCCTATGATGTGGTATTTACAACTTCTCATTGAATGGGCTGGCGCGATGCTGGCGCAGGCGGTGTTTTTGAACGCAATCTTTGCGTGTTTGGCGCTATTGGCCGCATTTGGTCGGTCACCTCGTGTCTGTGCAGTGCTAACTGCTCTGGTGCATCTGATCCTAATGATGTCGTAAGCAATTTGGGGAGGGCGGGAATTGATCTTGCCCTCCTGCCATCTGGCAAAGCCCCTCAGCGCCCACCGCAGCGAATGACTACTCCCCACCCTTTCATATAGAAATTTCCATGGTACAGCATCTGTCACTATCGGCCCTGAGCCGACCTTCGTGCTTCCTACAGCGAATGGCGGTAAAGAGCCCAGATTGCCAGATCGCCAGATCGCAGCTAAAGTCCGCTTTCGGGATGTGAAACTTTTTTACCGGTGAACACGTCCGATACTGAACCTTGTCCAATTGACAGTTTGCATTCCCCAAAGCGGACATAGCCCTACGACGCAGAGCCAGTTTTATGTTAAAATACAGGGCTTCTGACCTAAAGAGGCACCGCACGGTCTGTTAGGAAGTATCGAAAGTCCCATCGTATTTCGCAAATCGATCGCGCCACACACGTCGAAAATTTCGGCGTGTGTGGCGCAATCTTTGTCAGCGGCTACATCTCGCGCTCGTCAAAGACCTCTTGCGCGATTTCAAGCGCTCTTTGAACTTTTGGAAATCCCACAAACGGAACCATATTCAGCAGAACTTCCTGAATTTCGATCTTTGTCAGGCCTGCCGTAAGCGAGGCGTTGAAATGCACCCGCATTGGCCCCTGTGACGTCAACGTACCCGTCGCAGCCAAGGCGGACACGGTCGAGATTTCGCGATCCCTGAGGCTGATCTCGGGGCGCGAGAAGACGTCGCCGTAGAGATATTCCATGATGTGGTTGCCGATATCGGGGGCCATGTCGGCAAAGCTGCTGACGACGGCGGCGCCTGCGGCACCCGTTGTTTTCGACAGTTCCAGCTCGCCCTGGGCGAACCGCGCCTCTCTCGTCGCCAGCGTAACCTCGGGGATTTCGCCGTCTGCCTCATCGAGCGACAATGTGCCCGCATCCAGACCGTCGAACACCTCTTTGACCTGAAACAAGGCAACAATAGCGGACGGATAGCCGCGGTGAACCGTCAGTTGCAGCATCGATTCCACGATGTCGTCCCGGCTGACATTCTGACGTAATCCGCCCAGTGTCGTGTCCCTGATCCACGATTGCGCGTTGCCTTGTGTCGCGAGCATCGCCAGTGTCGTCAGGGTTTTGGTGCGCGCGTCGAGACCGTCGCGGGTCATGATTTCGCCGTAGGCGTAGCTGGCCAGAATTTTGGCAAAGGCCGGGTTTTCCTCGGTGAGGTCCTGAAGCTCTTGAATCCCGCCTTCTGTGTTGGCGATCATGTAGCGTGCACCCATCAGGTAGCGTTCGGTGCCGTCATCCGTGGCTTCGGGGACCGGTTCGATCTCGATACCGCGCTCCGCAAGGGTCGTCCTGATCTTGCCTGTAGTGTTGATGGCAGACGGGAAGCCCATGACGGCGATGGCGATAAAGCACATCTCGAGGAGCGCTTCGGGTTTGCCGCCGAGGTTCAGGTAGGCGTTGATGTGCTCCAGAATAGGCTGGGTGTAATTGCCAGAGTTCATCAGACTGGCGATGGCAACGGCCTCGCGGGTCATGGGATCGAGCACATCGCGCGAGATCACGTCGCCGTAGGCGTGCTGAACATACAGCTTTGCAAGATCGGGCGAGATCGCCTCGAGCGACGTATCCGCCCCGAGCGAATTGAGAAGCTCCAGACCCGCGTCATAACGGGCATCGGTGTGCGCGTCGGCGATTGCGGGTGTTGCTGCTCCTCCCAAAGCTGCCCCCGCCGTGCCGACTGTCGCTATTTTCATGAAATCGCGGCGCGATCCCGTTGTCTGAGTACCTTTTGCAGTAAGTGTCATGTTCGTATCCTCCCGATCGAACATTTCTCTTGGCCCGGCGGGGACATCCCGCCGGGGCCGTTTTTACGCCCCGCAGATCTGCGGGGCGTTGTCGATGTCGTTGGTCTTAAAGTGCTGTGTTCAGCGTGTAGGTGCCCATGTGCGCACCATGCGCCAGAACATGACCCTTCATCGCAGCGAGGGCGTCGGCCCCCGTGAACGATCCGCTGAGGTTCAGGGTCTCGACGTCGAGCGCATAGACCGTGAAGTGGTAGTGGTGCATGATGCTGTCGTTCCACGGGGGGCACGGGCCATCGTAGCCGCCGTAATCGCCGCCCATGTCGGCATCACCAGCAAACCAATCGGTGTAGCTGTTGATCCCGGCGACGCCGTGGTCGGTCTTGCCCGGTGCCTTGCCTTTGGGGGTGACGCCATTGCTGACAGACCCTTCGGCGATTTCCGACATCAAGGCTGGTACATCGACCAGAACCCAGTGGTAGAAATCTACGCGGGGTAGATCGGCCGGCACGGTCTTGCCCTCCTGGTTCACATCCTCGCCCGACGATGGGACGTCTGGGTCATGACAGATGATCGCAAAGGATTTGGTGCGTTCCGGAGCGCCGGACCATTGGATGGCCGGGTTCAGGTTATCGCTCAGAGCGACGTGGGTTGTGGCATCCGGCACACCAAAGGCAAATTTGCCCGGAATGGTGTCACCGTCAGCGAACCCTTCGACGGTGACATTAAGTGAATTTGTCATAGGACTCTCCTTTGAGTCTGAATTGAAAACTAACGGTGATATACAGCCGTGATTTTGTCAGACCCAATGGCCATACTGTTGGTCATGAAGCCCAACAACGCGTTGCTGACAGAACCGTCCAGTTCGAGCATAGTCGGTAGCGCATAAACCGTAAATTCATAGCGGTGCACTTCACCAGCTGGGGGGCATGCGCCGCCAAAGCCGACTGCGCCGTAATCGTTCGTCAATTCAACCGCACCGTTGGGCAGGCCTGCGTCGGCCATTGTGCGTGCGTCCAGCGATGAGACGTCTGCGGGGATGTTGAAGACGGACCAGTGCCACCAGCCGGATCCTGTTGGTGCGTCCGGATCATATACGGTGACAACAAAGCTTTCGGTGCCCTCAGGAGCGTTGGCCCAGGACAGATCGGGTGACATGTTGCCGCCCGAACAGCCGAAGCCTTCGAATACTTGATCGGCACCCATGACTTCGCCTTCGGAAATCGTGGTGCTGGACAGGGTCAGCGCGCTTGTGTGGGCGTCGGCGAATGCCGCTTGCGACGAGATCAGCACGGCAAAGCTGGCTGCGATTGTTTTGATAAATGTCATGTTCGTTTCCTTCGTTTCAGTTTGGTTCATCGTGATCGTCGTGGGTCAGGCGCGCAGCAATGCGCCGCCGCCGGGGGCTGTTGCGGGCAGATCGAGGGCGTTCAGTATGCCCCAGGTCGTTGCAACGGCCGCCGAAATCGTCGGAATACCGGATGCCATTTCGATCTGTTCGATTGCCGGCAGCGATGGCATTTGTACGCAGGCCGAGCCGACAATCAGATCGATGCCTTTAGTGTCCAGTTTCTTCCAAAGCTCGGCAGGGGCCTTTGGGTCTTGTGCGGCAACTTCGAGGTTGTCTGGAATTTCCAGAGCCAGAAAATCCTGCACTTCGATGCCTTCGTCTTCGATGTAATCGACGACCATTTTGGTCAGCGGTTTCATGTATGGGCAAATGATCGACACCTTATTGGCACCCATCGATTTCATCGCGTCAATCAACGCACCTGCGGAGCTGACGATGGGGTTAGGTGACCCGTTGTTTGCCGCCGCCTTAGCCAAACGTATGGCTGACGTTCGATGATAGCCCTTGCCGCGCGACATGATGGCCACGAGACAGGCATAGGCCTGCACTTGCACGGCGGCGTCTGACAATTCGACAGCACAGCGCAGGCTGTCGTCGTCCATCTTTTCCAACTCTTCTTTGGTGACATTCTTCATACGCATCCGTGAGGAGTGAAACGTAAAACGATCTGGGGCGACGCCTTCGCGGGCGCGCAGCAGGGCTGGAATTTCGGTTTCCATCGTCACGTTGGACGACGGCACGATCAGACCGACACGGTGTGGTTTGGTATGAGTGGGCATTGGATTTCCTTTAGATTAAAAACGGGGGCCCATCACGGCTTCGGGCAGCCACGTGGCGATGCCGGGGAAGAAACAAAGCAGGACAATCGCCAGCAACATACAGCCCACGAACGGTAATGAGCCGACGAGGATCGTGCGCAAGGAGATGTCCGGCGCGATGCCATTGATGACGTAGAGGTTCAGGCCAACCGGCGGGGATATCAGCCCAATTTCCATGTTGATCGTCAGGATGACCGCAAACCAGATCGGGTCGAACCCGGCGGTGGTGATGATCGGCAACAGGATCGGCGCGGCCATCAGGATCACGGCGACAGGTGGCAGGAAAAAGCCTGCAATGATCAGGAAAATGTTCACGAAGACCATCAACACCCACGGGTTCACATCGAGTGTGCCGATCCACTCCGCGATGGACTGGGTGATCGACAGGGACGACAGCATGTAGGAAAATACGCCCGCCGCCGCGATGATGAAGAGGATCATGACACTTTCACGGGTGCTGTCTTGCAGGATCATCCAGATTTTGCGGATGTCCCACAGCCGGTAGATCACGATTGCGACGAGTAGGCAGAGAATTGCACCGACGGCTGCGGTTTCCGATGGCGTCGCAACGCCACCATACATTGTGTAAAGCACACCGATAATGATCGCAACAAAGGGCAGCACACGGGGCAGAATCTCGAACTTTTCGCGCCATGTGTATTCGCGCGGGGCCAGCACAGACGCATCGCCGGACTTCCATGTGGCATAAAGCGACCAGGCCATGAACAGCGTGACCAGCAGCAAGCCGGGAAAGACACCGGCAAGGAACAGGCGGCCAATCGAGGTTTCCGTGGCCACGCCGTAAACGATCATCGTTACCGAAGGGGGGATCAGAATTCCCAAGGTGCCACCAGCCGCAATGGACCCGGTGGCTATGCCTTCGGGATAGCCGCGCTTCAGCATCTCTGGGATGCCCATCTTGCCGATGGCAGCGCAGGTGGCGGGGGACGAGCCCGACATCGCGGCAAACAGCGCGCAAGCCCCGAGGTTCGAGATCACCAGCCCGCCAGGGATGCGCGTCAGCCAGCGTTCGAGGGCTTCATAAAGATCGGCGCCCGCGCGGGTCGAGGCGATGGAAGAACCCATGATGATGAACATCGGGATCGACAGTAGCGCGAAACTGTCAAGTTTGCCGAAGAACAGCTCTGGCATCAGCTCGAGTGAGCGCATCCCGTCGAACACCAGCAAAAAGCCGCCCGATACGATGAGAAGGCCAACGCCCACAGACACACCAGAAAACAAGACGAGAATGGTGCAGATGCCAACGAGGGCACCGAGTGAAAGGGGATCCATCAGGACGCCTCCAGGCCGAAGGGTTTTTCAATTTTGGCGATGATGGCGAACAAATCGGCCAGCATCTGCAACAGCAGCAAACCGAAGCCCAAGGGCAGCGACATGTAGGGGATCCACAAGGGAACGGCCGTCACCGTGTCGGTGGTCCAGCCCCTCTTGAACGCCAGATGCCAGTACTCATAGCCATAGAATGCCATTATCGCGATGATGACGCTGGACACAAACAATGTGGCGATGGCCAGAAAATAGCGGCTGCGGCCGGACAGGGCCAAAGGCACCAGATCAACGTTCACATGGCCTCGGCGTAACTGCACGAAGGGCAAACCGATCAGCGTTGCGAAAACAATCAGGAACACGACAACTTCGGTTTGCCACACGGTCGACCCGTTCAGCACGAAACGCACGAAAATCATCTGACAGACGATGATCACGGCGATCAGGATCATCAGTGCCGAGATCCAGCCGCTGACGTTCGACAGGGCGTGGATCGTTCGGATGAAGGGGTTGCCGCCGTGTCTGCGGGCAAGCGTCGGGGCTTCATGGCCAGCCATGGGAATGTCCTTGAAATTTAAAGGGGTATTTCGGCAGAAGGGGGAGAGAGGCACGGCAGGCCGTGCCCCTCTCCAGAGCTTCAGATCACTCGACGGTCAGCGCCATATCGAGCAGTTCCTGTCCGCCTTCGACCTCTTCGATGAAGGTCGCGTAGGATGTTTCCTGCGCCAACGCCTTCCAGGCATCGAAGTTTTCTTGGGTCATGGTGGCGATCTCGACACCGGCTTCTTCGAAGACCGCGACCGAATTGGCGTCTTCCAGCTTGGCTTCCTCGAGGTAGAACGCCTCCGCGCGCTCGGCGGCGGCAAGCAAGGCGGCCTGCTGCTCATCGTTGAGCGCCTCAAAGGTAGATTTGTTCATCAGCAAAGGCTGATACAGGAACCACAATGCAACATCGGCAGTGGCTGGGGTGTAGCATGAGACCTGTTCGTAAATCCGATAAGATACGAACGACGACGATGATGTGTTCGCGGCATCCAGAACGCCCGTCTGCATCGCCGAATAGATTTCCGACGAAGACATGGACGCAATGGACGCACCCGCCGCAACGAGCATCTGTTCGAACGATTTACCCGCCGCGCGTGTCTGCAAACCGGCCACGTCTTCGGGGCTGGTGATGCAGGTGTCCTTGCCGACAAAACCGCCCGCGAGATATCCGTGCACCAGAACCATGACATCGTCTTCGGCCATCGTGGCTTCGAGTGTTTCCATGAACGGCGACTGGCTCAGGCGCGCTGCATGATCGTGGTTTTTGACCAAACCGGGCATCAGCACCGCGTTGTAGCTCGGGCGCTCACCGCCCGCATACGACAGCGGGAACACGGTCATGTCCAACTGCCCGCGCGACAGCGGGCGATATTGCTCGCGTGCTTTAAAGAGCGATCCCGATGGGAAAATGGTGATTTCAAGATCGACACCGGCTGCCGCAACGTCGTCGGCTACAATCTGGGCGACCTGATGACGGATATCGCTCGTCGACCATTGGTGCGACAGACGCAGTTCTTCCGCTTGTGCGGCAGAGCCAAGAAGCAGCACGGCTGCGGTTGATTTCAGAAAAGTATTCATTGTGATTCCTCCCGTAAGAATCCCTTTAGACATTATATGTATCCATATAGCAAGAAAAAGAATCCTGCCGTCTTTACGAATGGTGAATTTTTTGATTCTTTCGTAAGAAGACCTTGAAGAGGACCGAAAATGGCGCGCACATCAGATAAGCTTATCGACCAGATCAAGAACGACATCTTCAGCGGCGTGCTGCGGCCGGGCGATCAGTTGGAAGAATCCGATCTGGCGGAGCGTTTTGGCGTCAGCCGAACGCCTATCCGTGAGGCGATCCGCTCGATGGTAGATTGCGGTCTGCTGGAAACGCGCCCGCGCAAGGGAGCCATTGTACGAAGACTGACCGTGAAGGAGCTTCATGATCTGTTCGAGGTCGCTGCAGAGATGGAAGGCATGGCCTGTCGGTTGGCGAGCGAGAACCTCACGCAGATCCATCGGGGGGCGATCAAAGCAGCGCTCGATTTATGCGCCCATGCCGCCGATACAGAGAGCATTCAGGATTATGCAAGCGCCAATCTCGCCTTTCATGGCGCGATCCATGAGGCGAGCGGGAACGTCTGGTTGATTGATCAACTTCAGCAAATCGAGGCACGGATCAACGTCTATCGCCTAATGCCCTATGAAATCGTGGGGCGCCTTCAAAAATCCATGCAGGAACACATCGAGATCTTCAAGGCCATCACGCAAGGCCGCGCGGAGGATGCGAACACCCTGATGCGCAGCCATATGATGCTCCAGGGGCAGCGCCTGCCAAACCTGTTGAAGGCCCTCGAAGTCTAGCGCGGCACCAACAGCGACCACATACAAAGGAGACCCTCGATGGCAAACCCCCTTTACGACGCACTCTTCGCCCACCACGAGGGCAAATCGACGCCATTTCTGGAGCTGGCCGACACCTCGATCATCACGCATGGCGCGTTTCTGGGGCGGGCCGCACAATACGCGAACCTGCTCGAAAGCCTGAGCGCAACTGTTGGCGATCGCGTCGCCGTTCAGGTCGAAAAATCGCCCGACGGGCTTGCCCTTTATGCCGCTTGTGTCATGGCGGGGATGGTCTTTCTACCGCTCAATCCCGCCTATACTGCAGAGGAGGTCGCCTACTTTATCGAAGACAGAGGCGCTCGCGTTGTCGTCTGTGAAGGTCGCAAAGAAGCGGAACTCGCCACGATTACAACTCGTATGGGCGCGACATTGACGACGATGAATGCTGATGGGACGGGATCATTACAAACGCAAGCAGCCGGTTTGCCGACTGCGTTTATGCCAGTCGATTGCGCGCCGGATGATCTTGTGGCCCTTCTCTATACGTCTGGCACCACCGGGCGATCAAAGGGGGCAATGCTAACTCACGAAAACCTCATCTCAAACGCTAATGTCCTTGCACGCGAATGGAAATTCACCGCGAACGACATTTTGCTACACGCCCTCCCCATTTTTCACACGCACGGGCTTTTCGTCGCTGTGAACGTCTCCTTGATCGCGGGCGGGCGGATGATTTTCCTGCACAAGTTCGATCTGGATGCCGTCATCGAGCGATTGCCGCAGGCCACGACGATGATGGGCGTGCCGACATTCTATACCCGGCTGCTGGGTGATCCACGGTTCACCAAAGACCTCGCCCCTCAGATGCGGCTCCACATCTCCGGCAGCGCCCCGCTGTTGGCGGACACGCACGTCGCGTTCGAGGATCGCACCGGTCATCGCATTCTCGAGCGCTACGGGATGACCGAAACGAACATGAACACCACAAACCCCTATGATGGCGAACGTCGTGCCGGAACTGTGGGCAAGCCACTTCCCGGCGTCGAAGTGAAAATCACCGATCCAAAAACGGGCCAAACCCTTCCAAGTGGAGAAATCGGAGGGATTGAGGTGCGCGGTCCGAATGTCTTCAAAGGCTACTGGAACATACCGGAAAAAACCGCTGAAGAGTTGAGGAACGACGGGTTTTTCATCACAGGTGATCTCGGCCAGATCGACGCTGACGGATATCTGCACATTGTCGGTCGCAACAAGGACCTGATTATTTCCGGGGGATACAACATTTACCCCAAAGAGATCGAATTGGTGCTCGATGAGCAGGACGGAGTTCTGGAAAGCGCCGTCATCGGCCTGCCCCATTCGGACTTCGGAGAGACAGCCATCGGGGTCTTGGTCGCCAAAAAGGGTTCAACGCCAGATCTTGATATAATTGCGCAAAACATCAGAAAATCACTAGCAAGGTTCAAACTGCCCCAGAGGCTTGTTCTTTTGCCCGAACTCCCGCGAAACGCCATGGGTAAAATTCAAAAAAACGAGTTACGTCAGCTCTTCAAAAACCTGCTGAATGAACCAAGAGACTGAGGTCAGTATGCTACGGTCAGGTACAACATGGACGGGATCCAGTCTAGGCGTGGAACTTGGCGCAGATGGCACACGACACCCCACATATATTCGACAAGATGCTCGACAGTTTCCAGATCGTCGGGTTGATATACGCGCTGATGCCCAACGCAAAGATCATCCTCATTGCGTGCAATTCATTCGACACCTGTCTGTCATGCTTTCCGCGGGTGTTTGAACGCAGCCAGTTGCACTGTTGCGACCAAATCGAGTTTAGTCGGTACTATAACAACTATGTACTATTATTGATCTATTGGCAGGCAGTACTACCAGCCGGCGCATTGCAAAATTTGTATCGCTCACCCTCACCTACATGAAAATTTCGCAGGCCGGCATCTATAAATGAACACACGCGAGAAGCGTATGGTCAATGTCCGCTTTAACTACAGCGCTCCATTCGTCTCGCAATCTTAGCGACACTCAGCTTACCAACAGCTTTTTTCGCTGTACTTGTAACACCAGGGGAGCTGCCATTCATAGCAAGTCGTCGAAGGTCGGCTTCGTCCGCTTAGCGGCCATCTGTCCAATCTGCAGCGAATGTCTTCTTCGAGCCCATCAAGACGGCCTGTTCACAAACGTACGCCACGGATTGAGTGAAAGATTTCTTCTTTTTGTGCTATGGTTCCCAAAACAAGGGTGCCGACTATGCAAGACAGTCCATCTGAACTCGCCACCTATCGCTGGATCGTTGTCAGCGCCTCTGCACTTATCCTCGCTCTCGCAATGGGCTCGATCGTCAATGGCATGTCGGCTTATGTAGTGCCGCTGGAGAATTTGCATGGATGGGATCGCGCAGATGTGTCTTTGATCAATGTCTCTGGCATTATGGGTTTGGCTTTCGGCGGCCTTTTAATGGGCAGCATCGCTGATCAGTTTGGGACCCGGTCGGTCGTTATGTTTGGAAGCACTATAATGGGGCTTTCATATCTCACTTCGGCTTTGGCAGACCAATTGTGGCAATACTATGTACTGATGTTCATTGCGGGGTTTTTCGGTGCTGCTGGGATATTCGCGCCTATAATGGCGCTCGTTGGAAAGTGGTTCCCGGTTGGCGCGGGTCTAGCTATCGGCATCGCATCGGCTGGGC
>JBLHNX010000004.1:0-24020 GCA_047622125.1 Paracoccaceae bacterium
AGGACCATGCCGGGTTCAATCGGGTAGTCGAATGATCCGGGAACGGCTTTGTCGGGATAGGCGACCAGTGGCCATTCATCGCACAAGCCCACGCCATGCATCAGGCAGCCGTATTTTTGCGCCTGAAACTTGTCGTCCAAGACGTGGGTGTTAGCGGTCAGATCGGGGATCATCACGCCGGGTTTCAGCATGTCCATATTGGTCATGATGTGTTCGACGCTGTGTTGCATGGCGTAGATCATATCGGGGCGGGGTTTTTGCGGGCCGATCCACCACGAACGCGAGATGTCGATGCAGATGCCGTATGATCCGATCAGATCGGTATCAAAGCTAATAATTTCATTAGGTTGCGTGATACGCGGGCCACATTCTTGAAACCACGGATTGGTGCGCGGGCCCGATGCCAGCAGCCGCGTTTCGATCCATTCACCGCCACGGCGGATGTTTTCGGCGTGCAGCACGGCCCAGATATCGTCCTCTGAAGTTTTGCCATTTCCGACGTTTTCGCGGGCAAAATCCTCCATCAGCCTCACGGCGGTTTCGCAAGAATGGTTGGCGCAGCGCATCGCTTTGATTTCGTCGGGGCCTTTGATCGAGCGGGCCTTTTCGGTAAGTTCCTCGCCCTCCATCACCTCGACGCCCGCAGCGATCAGGGCACGGTAGCCGGGGACCATGATTTTATCGACGCCAAGGCGCAGGTTGCCGCCTGAATGTTCGCGCAGCAGGTCGATGATTTCGGGGATGAATTCATCAGCAGCGGCGTCCACTTGGTCACCCTTGGCGAAATAGAACATCGACGCGCCGCCGCGCTGTTCGTTCACCAGTGGGTTGAATGTGGAAAGAAACGGCGAGTTTTTGTAATCCCACATCACCATATAGCCGTCGGCGCAGACCAGAACGGCGCGAAACGGGTTATGGGTGTTCCAAAGCTGCATATTGGTGCTGTCGGTCGCGTAGCGGATATTGAGCGGGTCGAACATCAGAATGCCGCCGTAGCCGCGATCAACCACATGCTGTGTGAGCCGTTGGTGGCGATAGGCGCGCATGGCCTGCAGGTCGGGCAATTCCAACCCCGCAGCGGCCCATTCGGCAAAGGCAAGCTGTGTCGGGCCAATCTCGATCCGGTCGGCGTCATTGGGAGTATTGTCGCCAAGGGTCGCACCACGGGTCGGGTCAATCTTGCGTGTGTCGCGATAGTGGGTATTCATGGCGGTTCTCCCTGTTGTGTGCATGTTGTCGCGGGGTGGTTGGCCTTGTCAGGTCCAAAATCGACATTTGAGAGGTGCATTTTTGACAAATCACGATTGTTTGCGCCCTGTTTTGCAAAGTGAGATGCCCGAGGGCCAGCGCGCTGTTGCGGCGGCGAGGCTTCCGGCGATGCGCTCTGTAGATCTGGTGGATTGGCTGCGGGTCGATGATGCATATAGCGCGCAACTGGCGCTTAAGGCGGATTTGATTGCTGACCAGCGCGGTGATGTGATTGCGGTTTGTGACGGAGCAGGAGCAGCGCTTGCCGAACTGCTGGATTACGCGCTGGCGCATTTGCCTGACGGGTTCGCAGTGTCAGGTGAAGCTGTGACGCGCCCGGACGGGGTGAGCGTCGCGCTGGATCGGGATGATCCGTTGCTGACCCTCTCGCGGATCGTGCAGGAAGACCTGTGTATTTTGCAAAAGCAGGGCGATGAACATGTGCTGACGGCGGCGCTTCTGTGCTTTCCGGCGTCTTGGACCTTGGCGCAGAAGATCGGCAAACCTTTGCTGGCGATCCACGTGCCGGTGGCGGAATACGACGAAAATATCGCTAAACGCGTGCAGCGGTTGTTTGATGGGGTGCAGGTCGGGCGGCCCCTGTGGCGCGCGAATTATCTGGGCTACGATAAGGCCGCATTATATCAGCCGCGCCGAGAGGGTGATCCGCGCCCCGTCGGCGGTGCGGGCGCGCCGTTTGACAGGTCGGAACGGCAAACCGTTCTGCGTCTGCCCAATACTGGCGCGGTCGTGTTTTCGATTCATTCGACCGTGGTGGCGGTGGATTGATCGGCCGCGCCCATGCGCGGTCGAGGGGCTGCTTTAGACTGACGCGCCCAGTTAAATCCAATAAGAAGCGCGAGCAGCACAGCCAAAGACGTGAGAGCGGATTTAAAAATTGTGGCCGTGCTCGCAGCGTAGACCAGCGGAATCGAAACGTCTGGCCAGCTCGAAATCATAGCCATGATACCAAGGTTCTCTGCGTAGTCGCACAAAGCTGCGCCAACCGAAAGAATGATGCCAAGCCCAACAAGTTTGCTGTTTGGCATCCGTTGACCAAACCAGCACATTGCCGCGACTAGAGTTAGCGCCAGCATGGCTGGGTAAAGCGTATCTAGCGGGATCTGGTGGGTAAGATAATATGCGCGCCCTTCAACACCCAACGCGCCAAGAAGCGATATGGCGTCGGTCGGGCCGTAACCAAAGGGGCGCATGTCGAAAGGTAATTGCCCCGAGATGGATTCGATTTGCGCAAGAGTCACATTGATCATCAGCAGATAGATCAGCGTCCCGATCAGTCCAAAGAAAACAGCAGACACTCCGGCACGTCTTGAGAAAACACTTTTCATCATTTTGTAAACTCCTTGATTTGTGCCAAGCTTGCCCTCAGACAAAGCCCCCCGCATTATCATTTGATAAGGTTTGCCCAGTTGGATTTAAGGACGTTCATAGCGCAATCAGCTGACCAGTCAGGCATGGATTTCGCAGGCGATTTTTCTTTAAAATGGACAAGCAAACGCCTGAACAAGGGCGCACACCTTTGCCGACAAGGGCAGCACGAAACAGGTGAATTTATCGTTTTGGAAGGATGCCTAGCGAGCACTATTTGTGACCAAGACGGCAAAGAAGTTTGCGTCGGGCTTTATGTTGGGCCCTGTGTCGTCACGCCAAATATTGCACGCACGCGGGACGGTGTGTCTTTGGTTTCTATTTCGGCGACGACCGATGTCTCGCTTGCTCGGCTCGAGACTGATCAGCTCACGAAACTTATGGTTTCGTCCGAGACCGTTCGAAATTGGGCCAATGCCGCTTTGCGAGACGCGCTAAGCCGGAAAGCGGATCGAGAGTGGTGCCTTGCCGCGCTGAGAGGCGCCGATCGGCTCAATTGGTTTCGTGAAAGGTTCCCCGGATATGAAGGTATATTTACCCATACGCTCATCGCATCTTTTCTGGGGATCACGCCGGTCACAATGAGCCGATTGCGTGCCAGTGACAGACAGTAGTTAAAATTCGGACGAATATGAATGGTGTCGTATTTGGTGGAATGGACGCGTTGCTGCTATCCGCTGCAGACAGCACGAAGGCCCGCTTTACGGACCTTCGTGGCGGCTAAATTCTGCGCAATCTTAGCATAGCCAAACCGCCGTTTACGTTTACACAAACGCGCTGATGAATTGCGAAGCGAACCCAGTGTGAGAGACGCCAATCAGTGTTCCGACCAACGCCATTGCCCGTGATGTGAAGCCAAGGCTTTCACGACCCAGAATACTGTAAGTCAGGACCGCTGCGCCAACCGGCAACGAGAATGCGATCACAGCGGCGTTCATGGAGTGAATTGCTGCTCTATGCACAAATGGCTCTGCGTTTTTTGGATCTGGCAATTCGGATAAGGTCGGGTAGAGCGCAACGCGTATCTTGTCGCGTTTCACCCAATCCATTTGGTCGTGCGCGGATTGCAATGAGTTTGCATCCATCGCGCGCCTTCCACGCTTGTCGGCGGCGACGCAAGGGTGTGTCGGGCGCACGACAGGCGCTGGCGCGGTGTCTTGTCCACCAAAAAGGTGCCAGAAACCTGAAAAGACATCCAGTTTTTCGTGCGGCTGTGCGACTGTCGGTGCATCTGCAGGCTTGCGGCCCTCACGTTTTGCCAATTCTGCCTCGAAGCGGGCAGAGAGCTCGGGGAAGACCTCGTCGGGATCAACGGTTGACGACTGCTGTACTTCCGGTGCGCTTGGATCAACCTGCGCTTGGACACTTTCTTCATCGACGGTGGACTGAAGCACCGGCCAAATCTTCTCGAGCACTGAATCGTAGACGCTTTCGGAAAACATCTCGTCCAGTTCGATCAAAAGCAGTTTTTCGGAAGGGTGGTGTGCCTCGATCCGGTCAACAAGACCTTTACACATGTCCGCGCGCCGCTCGAAAAGCGCGCCTACGTCTGCGGTTTCGGGCCCTGACCCGACGGCGAGCACAAGGCTTTCGGCGTAGTTCTGAAGACTTGGCACAGCTGCGAATTCTTTTCGGAAATCACAGAATGCGAGGCAAATCCTCAGACCGGTTAAATCAAGAATGATGAAGTCATCATATTGGGTCGAGACCCGCACATCGAGGTTCGCGTTTTCGCGCAACGATTCCTCGAGTTCCGCCGCAAGGGCTTTGAAGTTCAGACTTGACGGTTTGGCATAGCACAATGCCGCAATCGTAGTGCTCGGGATACACGACATGGTTAGTCCTCCTATCAACAGTTCGAGATACTTTGATCAGGAAATTGTGGTGTGAATTTGAACCAATTGTGTGCTTTGTCGCAACAATAAGGGCAAAGATGTCTCATTTCAGGCACCAAAGATCGCTCAGTACGGCTATTGTTGATTGGAATTTGGCCCTTAGAAAAGGCACAGAGCAACAGTGGCGATGCACACAAATGGCGTATAGATCGGCCCGCCTTTTTTTGTGGGGTAGGTCGCCACATTGCTTTAGCAGGCCGCATTTGTGATAACTTCTGACAAGTATCTAGGGGGTTGGGATGAAAATCGGGACATGTCGCGCAGTGACAGGCGCAATCCTTGGGGCCGCTGTTACGCTGGCGGGATGTAGCAGCCCCGACCCAACGCCCATTGACCTTGCGACGTTACGGTCGGCCTCGTTCACGCAGATCTTCGAGAATTGCTGCGACGTGACGGGCGGCATTCCACAGTGGGTCTATGACTATATTGAAGTGAGCTCTATCTGGGTGGTTCCGGCAACACGGGATGTAGTTTTTCGCGAAGCGTTCCTTATTCATAACGAAGCTGCACAAGCTCATATTCTGAGCGAGGTACAACCAATCGACGTTGTGTTGATCCGGAACGAATCACGCCTTTCGGGGCGCACGTCGGATGGCTGGTTCAGTCATAGCGCTGTGTATGTGGGGGGCGAGGTCGAGTTGCGCGCCTTGGGCGTCTGGGACGATCCCATTGTGACGCCCTATCACAGCGAAATTCGAAGCGGGAAGTTCGCAATCGAAAGTGTCGGTGATGACGTTAGCCTCGCGGGGGGGCACCTGTTCGAGGCCGACAGCATGGTTGTGTTGCGCCCGCAATCCCTGACCCGTGCACGTAAACGACAGATCGTGCTTGATCTGTTTTCCAATATAGGTGTGCCGTTCGATTACTATTTCCGGATGAATAACGGCCCTGCGCTATTTTGCACCGAACTGATCGACTTGGTGATGCCAGAGTTGGATTTGCCGATCCAAATCGTCAAAGGACACGATGTGATCCTTCCCGACGAAGTGGCGATTGCGGCCTTAACAGGAACGGTCCCGATGGACTTTGTTACCTATATTGATGGGCGCAGGGACGGGCACACAGTAAGCGATGCCTACCATATGGCGGGGCGGATTGTTGATAGTTGGCCCAATTCAAGGCCCGACTGACCAATCGCGTTGTTGCAAAAAAAAAGGCGCCCACATCGGGGCGCCTTTTCTAATTATTTCAGCGTATTAGCAGCTGTAATACATCTTGAATTCGATGGGGTGGGGTGTGTGCTCGTAGGCATATACCTCTTCCCACTTGAGGGCGATGTAGCCTTCAAGTTGGCCTTTGGTGAACACGTCTCCTGCCAGCAAGAAGTCCATGTCGGCCTCAAGCTCCTCAAGGGCTTCACGCAGGGAGCCGCAAACAGTCGGGATCTCGGCGAGCTCTTCTGGCGGCAGATCATAGAGATCTTTGTCAGACGCGGGACCGGGATCAATCTTGTTCTTGATGCCGTCAATGCCGGCCATCAGCAGGGCTGCAAAGCACAGGTATGGGTTGGCCGCCGGATCGGGGAATCGGGCCTCGACGCGCTTGGCTTTCGGGTTTTCGGCCCATGGAATACGCACGCAACCCGACCGGTTGTTGGCCGAATAGGCGCGCAGAACCGGGGCTTCAAAGCCGGGGATCAGACGCTTGTAAGAGTTGGTCGCGGGGTTCGTGATCGCGTTCAACGCCTTGGCGTGCTTGAGGATACCACCGATGAAATACAGGGCTTCTTGCGACAGGTCAGCGTATTTGTCGCCTGCAAACAGGGGCTTGCCCTCTTTCCAGATCGACATGTTCACGTGCATGCCGGTGCCGTTGTCGCCCGCAATCGGCTTGGGCATGAATGTCGCGGACTTGCCGTAGGCCTGTGCGACGTTGTGGATCACGTATTTGTATTTCTGCAGCTCGTCGGCCTGTTTGGTCAACGTGCCGAAAACAAGGCCCAGCTCGTGCTGGCAAGACGCCACTTCGTGGTGGTGCTTGTCGACCTTCATGCCCATGCGCTTCATGGTGGAGAGCATTTCAGACCGGATGTCTTGTGCGTCATCAATCGGGTTCACAGGGAAGTAGCCGCCCTTAACGCCGGGACGGTGGCCTGTGTTGCCCATTTCATACTGAGTGTCGGTGTTCCAAGACGCGTCGATTGCGTCAACTTCATATGACACTTTGTTGATGCCAACGCTAAAGCGTACGTCATCAAACAGGAAGAATTCTGCTTCGGGGCCCATGTATGCCGTGTCACCGATGCCGGTGGACTTGAGATAGGCTTCGGCCTTTTCAGCCGTGCCGCGCGGGTCGCGGTCATAGGCTTCGCCGGTGTCGGGTTCAACGACCGAGCAGTGAATGCAAACGGTCTTTTCCGCATAAAACGGATCGATGTAGGCGCTGGAGGCGTCTGGCATCAGTTTCATGTCGGATTGATCGATTGATTTCCAACCGGCGATCGACGAGCCGTCAAACATAAAGCCGCCATCAAGGAAGTCTTCGTCAACTTCGTCACGGATCACCGTCACGTGCTGCAGCTTGCCTTTGGGGTCGGTAAAGCGGATATCAACGTATTCGATATCCTCGTCGTCAATCATTTTGATCAGATCAGCGTTATTCATTGGGTGTGTCCCCTTAGATAGGATGGGTTGAGGATTAAAGCGCGTCTTCGCCTGATTCCGACGTGCGGATGCGAATGGCTTGTTCGATGGTGGATACGAAAATCTTGCCGTCACCGATTTTGTCAGTCTTGGCCGCACCGATGATTGCTTCGATTGCGGCATCGACTTGGTCGTCGGCAAGGACGACTTCAAGTTTCACTTTGGGCAGGAAGTCCACGACGTATTCTGCGCCGCGATAAAGTTCGGTATGGCCTTTTTGACGGCCAAAACCTTTGACTTCGATAACCGAAAGGCCCTGCACACCGACCTCTTGCAAGGCTTCCTTTACCTCGTCGAGTTTGAAAGGCTTGATGATCGCTTCGATCTTTTTCATAGCGCCGGCTCCCTTAGTGGTCTGCGTTAAGATCGCAGAGACCACTTCCCGTTACGGGACACAATTGGCTAGGGTCGCGAGAGGGGTGCGGCATCTGGGATTCTCCGTGTCGTGCCTAAAAAATGTGCAAATAGCCTAGCAATTAGGCAAAGTTGAATCGCAGGATGCTGAAGCTATGACCGAACTGCTGACCGCTGCCCAAATGCGCGCCATCGAACAGGCAGCGATCGCCTCTGGCAGCGCGACCGGACTGGATCTGATGGAGCGGGCAGGGCGCGGTGTCGTAGATGCCGTGTTTGCGCAGTGGCCGGAATTGGCGGCGGGATCGTTTCGTGCAGTGGTTCTATGTGGGCCGGGGAATAACGGCGGTGACGGGTTTGTTGTGGCGCGGTTGTTGAAAGGGTGGGGCTGGGACGTGGATGCGTTTCTTTACGGGGACGCGGAGAAACTGCCGCCGGACGCGCGGGCAAATTACGCGCGGTGGCGTGAAATGGGGGCGGTTGCGCAGTTAGGTAAAAAGACCTTGGAAGATGCCGCCTTTCCCGGTCAATGCGCGCTGGTTGTCGACGCACTGTTTGGGACGGGCCTGGTGCGACCAGTGGACCTGCCGCTTGGCGCGTTGGAATGCATGCCGAAAGACGGGCAGATACATCGCATTGTTGCCGTTGATCTGGCGTCGGGTATTTGCAGCGATAGCGGGCGGGTGATTGGCTCGCAAACAAATGTCGTCAATGCCGATCTGACTGTGACGTTCCATCGTGCAAAATTGGGACATTACTTGGCGCAGGGCGCATCGGCGTCCGGCAAAGTCACCGAGGTAGACATCGGCCTTGAGGACATTGGGTCGGCGCCGGAGAGGGCTGTTTCGTGTATTGATGGCCCGTCCGCCGGATTGGCAAAAGCAGGTGACAGCCACAAATTCAGCCACGGCCACGCTTTCGTTCTCTCTGGCTCGCAAGGCATGACTGGCGCGGCCCGCCTTGCGGCGCAAGGGGCGTTGCGCGTTGGTGCGGGGCTGGTGACGGTTGGTGCGCCCAGTGATGCGCTGGCGGACTGTGCTGCACATCTAACGGCGGTGATGCTGACAGGTGTGCAGGATGCGCAAGCGCTGGACCACGTGTTGCAGGACGGCCGGATCAATGGCTTGTGTTTGGGGCCCGGGTTGGGGCTGGATCGCTCACCTGACATGGTGCGTGTAGCGCTTGGCGGGGTGGACGCGCGCCCCACGGTGTTGGATGCGGATGCGCTGACGGCAATCGCGAAAGAGCCTGCACTGTTTGAGATGCTACATGATAAATGCATCCTCACGCCCCACGCAGGCGAATTCGCGCGGTTGTTTCCCGACATTGCGGAAAAACTGAACACGCCAGCCAGCATCGGCCCCGCCTTTTCCAAGGTCGATGCGACCCGCAAGGCGGCGAGACGTGCGGGCTGCGTCGTGCTGTTCAAAGGGCCCGATACGGTGATTGCCGCGCCGGATGGGCAGTGCAGTATCAATCGCGCGATTAATGATCGCGCGGCGCCATGGCTTGCAACCGCGGGGTCGGGCGACGTGTTGGCCGGATTTATCACAGGGCTGCTCGTACGCGGGTTTACCCCGATGCAGGCGGCACAAACGGGCGCGTGGTTGCACGTGGAATGCGCCCTGTCGTTTGGTGCGGGACTGATCGCCGAAGATATCGCTGATGAGATTCCCAAGGTATTCAATCGCTTGGGTCTTTAGTTTCGCCCTTAAGTGGTGTGATTCCTTAGCAACAAAGCGTGGTTCAGTGGATTTCTGTGGTGACAGCGGCGGATATTCGGGTTTAGATTCAAGGTAATAATAAACTAAGGCTGAGCAGGCCAAACTGACATGGCAATTTTCGATTTCTGGGCGCTGGGCGAGGCGTCCGTCACCGTATCCGGTGGCGGGCAGCTTGATGGTGTGACGCAGGGCGATGGCTCGCATTTGATGGGCCTGACGATCACGTTGAATTCCAACAATTGGGAAAACATCGACGTTAAAGACAACGACAATAACTTTGATGACAATGATAGTGGGCAAAAACTGGACGGGGCCCAATCGTTTGACGGGGTGACCTATAGTAACAACACTGGAATTGAGGCCGAATACCGGGTGGTTCTGCGCGATCCCAACACGGGGAACGAATACGAAGCCTATGCCGTAAACATCAACAACTCGTCGCCATCTTACGCCACAATCGAAGGGATCGCGTTTCTTGATGTGTTTCCGCCGGTAGGGGTGGCGCTGACGGTGGTCTCAACGGCTGAGGGACCCGGTGCTTCGGGGCAGCCGTCGGTCACATCCGGGACCCTTGCGGTCCCGTGTTTTACACCTGACACACTGATCCAAACCCCTGATGGGCCACGCGCGGTGCAGGACTTGGTGGTGGGCGATTTGGTGGTGACACTAGATCATGGGCCGCAACCGCTGCGTTGGGTCGGACATTCGCCGGTCAGTAGTTTGCGGATGGCGCTGCATCCGCAGTTGCGCCCGATCCAGATCAAGGCCCATGCCTTTGGCCGCAATCGTCCTGACTGTGATATGCTGGTGTCGCCGCAACACCGTATCCTGATCGAGGGCTGGCGCGCGGAAATGCTGTTTGCCGAGCCGCAGGTTCTGGTGGCTGCAAAGCATTTGATCAATGACACCACAGTGCGCCGCGCAAGCGAAATTGCGGCGACGACCTATATCCATGTGCAATGTGATGCCCACGAGGTTCTGATTTCGGACGGGCTGGCAACCGAGAGCTTTAACCCCGGTCCGACAAGTGTCGCAGCGATGTCCGACGAGTGCCGCGCGGAATTGCAACTTTTGTTCCCGGATTGCGATCTTTTGACCCGTTCGCCGCTGCTGGCAGCGCGCCCTTTGTTGGATCGACGCGATGCATCGCTACTGATCGCCTAATTTACGTTCTTTTCCTCTCGCATCCCGCGCGCGGCTTTGCTAAGAGCGGCGCAAGTTTGGGGGAGGCACGTCCTGTCCCTTAAAGATATGCGGGTGTGGCGGAATTGGTAGACGCACCAGATTTAGGTTCTGGCGCCGCGAGGCGTGGGGGTTCGAGTCCCTTCACCCGCACCAGATATATAGAAGGACGACAACATGCAGGTCACCGAGACCCTGAACGAAGGCCTTAAGCGCGGCTATACGATCACCGTCACCGCAGCCGAGCTGGAAAGCACAGTCAGCGGCAAGCTGAAAGAAGCCCAGCCTGAAGTAGAGATGAAGGGTTTCCGCAAGGGCAAAGTGCCCATGGCTCTGCTGAAAAAGCAGTTTGGCCCGCGAATCCTTGGCGAAGCGATGCAGGAAAGCATTGACGGCGCCCTGAGCGAGCACCTTGAAACGTCCGGCGATCGCCCTGCGGCCCAGCCTGAAATGAAGATGACCAATGAAAATTGGAAAGAGGGCGACGATGTCGTCGTCGACGTGACTTATGAAACGCTGCCGGTTGTTCCAGACGTCGATTTCGCCAAGATCAAATTGGATCGCATGGTCGTTAAGGCAGATGAGGCATCCGTTGATGAGGCGCTGACTAATCTGGCCGAGACCGTTAAGAACTTTGAAGACCGCAAAAAGGGCTCCAAGGCGAAAGATGGCGATCAGGTTGTGATCGACTTCCTTGGTAAAGTTGACGGCGAAGCCTTTGAAGGCGGCACGGCGGAAGATTACCCGCTTACGCTTGGCTCCAATTCATTCATCCCCGGTTTCGAAGAGCAACTGGTTGGCGTAAAAGCCGGCGACGAAAAGAACGTCGAAGTGTCGTTCCCTGCCGAGTATCAGGCCGAGAATCTGGCAGGCAAAGCCGCCGTGTTCGAATGCAAGATCAAAGCCGTGAAAGAGCCCAAAGCGGGCGAAGTTGACGACGAGATGGCCAAGCAGTTCGGTGCCGAAGATTTGGCCGGTCTGAAGGTTCAGATCGCCGAGCGTCTGGAAGCCGAATATGTTGGTGCAGCCCGTGCCGTCACCAAGCGTGGCTTGCTCGATGCGCTGGACAAAGTCGTCAAGTTTGAGCTGCCACCATCGTTGGTCAAAGCCGAAGCGGGCCAGATCGCCCACCAGCTGTGGCATGAAGACAACCCCGATGTTGAAGGCCATGATCACCCCGAGGTCGAGACCACCAAAGAGCACACCAAGCTGGCAGAGCGCCGCGTGAAGCTGGGCCTGTTGTTGGCTGAAATCGGTCAGAAAGCAGAAGTGCAAGTCACCGACGCCGAAATGACCCAAGCGATCATGAATCAAGCCCGCCAGTATCCGGGTCAGGAACGCCAGTTCTTTGAATTCGTGCAGCAAAACCAGCAGATGCAACAGCAGATGCGCGCGCCGATCTTTGAAGACAAGGTTGTCGATCACATCTTTGCGCTGGCGAAAGTCACCGACAAAGACGGCACCAAAGACGATCTGCAAAAAGCAGTCGAGGCGCTTGAAGAGGAGTAATTCCTTCTGCGCTTTTGTGACAAATAATTGGCCGTCCCGTTGGGGGCGGCCTTTTGCGTTTGGGGGGTTGGCGGGTGCGCGGGATAAGTCGGCTGTTCAAGTCAGGTGGCAATTTCACCAGTTATTGCCCTTTTATCAAATCACTTTGGCAGTTCTTAGAATAACCCAGGTGGAATTGGATTGACGAGTTTAGTCGTTTTGGCTTCACACAAGTCTGCCAGTTGATCGGCGGCATCTTTGGGATCCAACTGATCATTAGTGACGGCATTCGCCAACGATTGTATGAAAGGCCGATAGGTTTTTTCGTCATCCCCAGCTAGCCATTCGCCTAGTCGGTCGAACATCCGGTCATTGAAGCCAGTCGCAAACGCGCCGGGGTTGGCCAAGACCACGTCAATTCCCTGGGGCGCCAGTTCTTGGCGAAGGCTAGCGCCCATCGCCTGCATGGCATGTTTGGACATTGCGTAAGGCCCCGCTATCGCCCCCGCACTAACTCCAGCAATTGACGAAACGAATAGCAAACGCCCTGATCCGCGCTCTATCATAGCTGGAAGACAGGCCTGCGTCATAGCGAGTGTGCCAAACACATTTACCTCGAAAACGTGACGGGCACGCTCCATCGGCATTAGCGCAAGTGGTCCAAGTTCACTCACACCGGCATTATTGACCAAGACATCTGGCGCGAACTCCGCCGCGTGGACCCGGTCTTGTGCCTCTGTAATATCAAGCTCGATTGTTGTGATACCGTCGTGTTTCTGGAAGGATTCATTGCCTTGCGATGAATGCAAGCCAGCCAAAACATCGTGTCCACGACGCGCCAATTCGATAGCGGTCAAACGTCCCAATCCGGTGCCTGCGCCAGTTATGAGAATCTTCATTCGAGTGCTCCTATCTTGATGTCGCCACGCTAGTATTACGGACGGAGCCTCTGATTGATAGGTGGCGCTTTGGCAACTATGGGTTCAAAGCTGCCGTTCGCTGCATAAAGAGAGGGCGGATCGGGCTGTGGCTATGCCCCGTATCGGTGAGCCTCATTCAAAGAAAAACGTCACCCCCGCAGCCAGTTCCAGCCCGCTCAATTCGTGGCGGCGCTGTTCGCCGTCGCTGTAGGTCAGCATGAGGGCGGGACTGGTGTGATAGCGCAGCTCGCTCCAGATGCGGGTGCGCCCGTCAGGGCTGGTACGGCCTGCGCGCAGGGAAATGGCGGCGTGGGGCAGGGTGTCGCGTTGATGGGCTGTCGCAGTGCCATGTCGCAGGGTGACATCGGTGCTGGCAATCCCAAGCCCGACACCAAGATCAAGCGACCAGTCGCCACGCTGGGCGATCGGCGTGCTGAGTGTCACAAGTGCGCGGGTGGTTCGCACACGGGCGCTGCGGTCAAGGCTTGCTGTCCAGCCGCGTCCGTTGTTGGCGGTATCAACCTGTCCCGCGTCACTGAAATGCAGCGACAGGCTTGCGTCAGTCGGGTGGCCCGCGATTTCGAACGCGTCGTGGCGGGTCAGGTCGATCTGCGCGACACTGCCCTGTCCGTTCAGGCTGAAATGCGGCGTGGCACCGCCGCTAGCGTCTTGAAATTCATGTTTGTCAAAGGTGATCCCGCCACCAAGTGACAGGGACATTTCGGCCGTGGCCGTCGTCGCGAGTGTGGCCCAGCACAACAGGGCCAGCGCAAGCCGGGTGATCTTCATAAGTTTTCCAATCTGCCCCCGGTGTGCGCAAGAAAAGCGCATGCCTGTTCTAACCGGCGCGACCCAGCGGCGCTAGAAAATGATGAACAAATGGTTAAGCTCGCTGCGGTCAGCTGCTGTCTCGGGGTTTCAAAAACAAAAAATACTAGTGATTGGCCACGGTTGCGCTTATCGTTCCATTATTATCTAAATTGTTTAAGGGGAAGAACATGAATCGAATACTCGTAGCAGTGGTTGCATTTCTAGGTTTGAGCACGGCCGCAATGGCCTGTCCGGACTATGGTTTGATGGGGGTCGAAAGCTATCGTGCATCTGGCCAGGAGTTGTATCAGGAACGCACTTTTGATGTGGTCGCAGGCGGTAGCAATAGCCTAGACAGATGTCGCCATATCCGTCCCCAATCCGATATTGGCCCCGGGTATTTCACCGACGCTCCCGATTTTACCTTCGAAGTTAGCGGCATGGGTGGGTACCAGTTGGTGATTAGCGTCGTCAGTCGCTGTGACAGTGCGCTGTTGATCAACACCTCGTCGGCGACTTGGTATTATGATGATGATGACAACGGCAACCTTGACCCGCGCATCGTCTTGACGCGCCCAGCAAACGGCATTTTGGACGTATGGGTTGGCACATATGACGGCGAGTACTGCGATGCTGTTCTGTCGCTTGAGACCTTCCGCCGCTAGGTCATCGGCGAAATTAAGTGCTACTTGGGGCCGGTTCACTTTGTGGGGCGGCCCTTGTTGATTGTGAGGGGATAATGCGGTTTTTATTCTTAGGTTTCATCACGGCGGCGCTTAGTTGGGGAAATCTTAGCTGGGCCTGTCCCGACGCGCAGATGATGGCTGTCGCGCAATACACGGCCACGGGTGATATGTTGACTGAAGGGGCCGACTTTACTGTCGTCGCAGGCGGCGAAACGGATACAGGTCTTTGCCGCAATGTCGGGTTGAGCGATGCCATTTATGGCCACTATTTCACCACGCAACCGGATGTTGGCTTTGACCTAAGTAGCATGGATGATTTTACCATGGTTCTTTCGGTTGCGAGTGATTGCGATACGATGCTTATGGTTTTGGGCGCGTCGTATTTCTATTATGACGATGATGACGCAGGAGAGTTGCAGCCGCGCATTGTTATGCAACGGGTGCCGAACGGAGCCATGCAAGTTTGGGTCGGCACGTTTGAAGCTGTACACTGCGACGCGGTCCTGACGCTTGAGACATTGCGCCGCTAAATGCAGACCAAGGGAAGGGCCGGTCCATTAGGTTGGACCGGCCCTTTTCTTTTGCGCGTTTAAAGCGTGATGCGGAACAGGGCGAAACCTGTGTCGGAATCACCCGCTTCTTCGATCGTCACACCCGGCACATCTGCGGCATAAGCCGCACCTGTCGGGCCCGTTTCAAAGATCACGGTCGTGTCCGCCATTGGCGCGAACGTCCAGTTGGCGTCGGCGCGCGGGCTGACGGTGCCCTGATCGACGATATAGCGCACAATCACGTCACGGTTGGTGTCGGGCCCTTCAAAGATCACCGTGTCGCCCATCGCGCCGGGGAAACTGCCGCCGCCACTGGCGCGGTAGTTGTTGGTGGCGATCACGAACTGCTGATCGGGGTCAATTGCTGCACCGTCAAACATCAGATCGATGATCCGGTTGGTATCGGCATTGATCACCGCCCCGTCACGATCAAACATCGCCGGTTGGCTCAGATCAATACGGTAGGTCACCCCGTCGATGATATCAAAGTTGTAGCTGGGGAAATCGGGGTTAAGCAGGGGCGCGTCTGTCGCACCGGCTTGGACCTGATTGAACATGCCCGCAGAGCGTTCCAGCCAGTTTTTGACCTGCGTGCCTGTGACCAGCACCGCGCGCACGGTGTTGGGGTAAAGGTAAAGGTCGGCAACGTTTTTGATCGCCACAGGGCCGACAGCAACGTCAGTGTAGTAATCGGGGCCACCACGGCCACCGGCCTTGAACGGAGCGGCGGCGGACAGGATGGGGATGCCTTCGAATTCGGTCCCCTCCATCATCTGCGCGATATACCAGGTCTGCGCGTTCGACACGATCTGCACAGACGGATCATCGGCCACGAGCGCAAAGTAGCTGTGCAGCGGCGCATCTGTCATGCCCACGGCGCGGCGCACATAGGCCAGCGTTTCGTCGTGTTCGGTTTGGGCCGAAGCAAGGACTTCGGCGCTGCTTTCGACCAGTGGTGTGACCGAGCGGTCCTCTTCGCGGCGCGAAATCGGCCGTGCTTCGGCGGTGTGGGACAGGATGCGCCAGCCGCTGCCATCGCGTTCCAGCATCAGGTCAAGCAGGCCCATGTGGCTGCCCCAGAACCCGCCCATGACGGCAGGTTTGCCCATCAGCGTGCCCGCGGCTGCGTCAACGCCCGCATAATCGTCATAGGTAGAGGATGGGAACACAAGGTGGCTGTGGCCCGTCAGGATCGCGTCGATTCCGTCAACGGCGGCCAGTGGTACAGAGGCGTTTTCCATGCCGTCAGTGTGGTCCGCTGATCCGATACCGGAATGGGACAGCGCGATGATGATATCCGCGCCTTGTTCTTTCATTTGCGGCACATAGGCGCGGGCCGTCTCAACGATGTCGCGGGCCTGAACGTTGCCTTCAAGGTGCTTGCGATCCCAGTTCATCACTTGGGGTGGGACAAAGCCGATCAGACCGATGCGGATCGGGTGGCTGTCGCCGTTACCATCGGTGATTTCACGATCAAGGATAACGTAGGGCGGCAGCAAGGTTTCATCATCGGTGGGGCTGGCCCCCATGGTCTTGGCGATATTGGCCGAGACAACGGGGAAGTTCGCACCTGCGACCGATTTCATTAGGAAATCGAGGCCGTAGTTAAACTCGTGGTTGCCAAGTGTGGAGGCTTCATAGCCCAGCGTGTTCATCGCTTGGATCACTGGATGGGTGTCGCCCTCGGCCATGCCGCGTTCATAGGCGATGTAATCCCCCATCGGGTTGCCCTGTAGGAAGTCACCATTGTCGAGCAGGATCGCGTTGGTCGATTCCGCGCGCACGCTGTCGATGATTGACGCTGTGCGGGCAAGGCCGACAGTATCGACTGCCTTGTCGGCATAGTAATCATAGGGAAAGACATGCACGTGCAGGTCGGTGGTTTCCATGATGCGCAGGTGCGCCTGATTTCCCGCAGCACTGACCGAAAACGGGTGCAGTGCGATAAAGCCGGCGGTCCCGGCAAGAAAGCCTCGGCGGTTGAGAGTGATAGACATGAAATGTCCCCTTAAGTGTGATTGATGGGGCAAGCGTAGCAGGAGTCTTGGGGCTGGATAGCAGAATTATCGCCGCGCGACTGATTGGCGGATTTTGGCGGATGGGGTGGCCATTGACTAACCTGTAAGTTTGGGCTTACATGTTAGTCATGACTTACGAGAACGTACTTGCCGCACTTGCCGATCCGACCCGGCGCAAGATATTTGAGACCCTTTGGCAGGGGCCAAACACGGTCACTGATCTCGCCAAGGATCAAACCGTAAGTCGGCCTGCCGTGTCGCAACATCTGAAAGTTCTGGAAAACGCCAAGTTAGTTACGGTGACACCAAAGGGGAGCCACCGGATTTACGCAGTGCGCCATGACGGGCTGGAAGATCTACGCAGCTATATTGATCAATTCTGGGGGGATGCCTTGGGGGCCTACGCCGCCGAAGTGCAGCGCCGCACATCCAATTAACAAAGGAATACCCATATGCTTGATCCTGTCGTCAAAACGATCGACGTGCCCTGTGCCCAGCAAAAAGCGTTCGAGGTTTTCTGCGATATGCCTGCGTGGTGGCCGCTTGATAAACGCTCCATGTCGCTGATGCGAGCGGGTGGTCCGGCCAAAGGGTTGGCGGTTGATGCGCGCCTTGGCGGGCAGATCGTGGAGACGGCTGCGGATGATGTGGCGCACCATTGGGGGACGTTCACGAAGTTCGACCCGCATGCCCATTTGCAGCTGGATTTCCACATGGGGCTGCCTGCCGAGCAGTCTGGGCAAGTCGATGTGACATTCACCCCGATCAGCGCGACGCAGACCCGCGTTGAACTGGTACATAGCAACTGGGAAGGCTACGGCGACATGGCCGAAATGATGCGCAACGGTTATGGCGGGAGCTGGGAGATGCTGTTTGAAGAGGCCTATAGAGGCGCGTGTCAGGGGTGAAGATCGCATACATTGCGGTTCTTTCCATCTTGGTCTTTCTGGCCTGTTCGTCGGGCGCGACCAAGATCATGTTGATGGCGCAAGACACGGACTTTTTTGGCAAATACGGGTTTAGCAATGCCATGCTGATGGCCTTTGGCGCAGTCCAGTTGATTGGTGGTGTGATGATTGTCTTCGCGCCGACACGGTTTTGGGGCGCCGGATTAGTGGCTGCGACTTTTACGATATCATTGGTGTTGTTGGTAATCGAGGGAAGCATCGGGTTTGCGATTGTGACCTGCGTAACGCTCGTCCTGTTGGGGCTGGTGATGCAGCAAAGCCGCGCCCGGTAAGGCACGGCCTTCTTGTTTCTAAAGGGCACTCCATGCCTGAAACAGCAACCCGCTGGCGAATGCGCCCGACAGGGACAGCGCAATATAAAGGCCGAACACGCGCGGCTTGACCAATGCCCAGACAGCGATTGCTGCGGGCAGGGAGGTCACGCCGCCTGCGACCAGAAAGGCAAGGCCTGCACCGGGGGCCATGCCTTGGCTGATCAAACCGCCGACCAAGGGGAGTGCGGCATAGCCGTTCAGGTAGGCGGGAACACCGACCACCGTGGCAAGTGCGATTGGACCGATGCCTGTGCCGCCAAGCAAAGCCGTGATCGTTTCAGCCGGAATGAGCGCCAGCATCAGGCTTTCGAGCAGGAAGGCGAGAGTGAGCCACTTTGCAAGGAAGAGTGTGGTCTTAAGCGCTTCGCGGGCGAATTTCGCGCGCCGGTCAGCGTCGCTCCAGAACCGCCAGACGACTTGTTTGGGGGCCCGCACGGTTGACCCGCCGCATCCGCCGTCGCCGATCCCGTCGCGCAGTGGGTTGGCCAGAATGGGGCTTTTGGACAGCATGAGGACAACAACGCCACCCATGACGCCCAGCCCGATTGCGGCAGCGGTTTTTGCCAGCGCAAATTCGACGCCAAGCACACCAGAGGTCAGCACAAACATCGAGGGGTCCATAATCGGTGAGGCGAGCCAAAACGCCATGACAGCGGACAGTGGCACGCCCATCGCCAGCAATGCGGCGATCAGCGGGATCACCCCGCAGGAACAAAACGGCGATAGCCCACCCGCCAAGGCCGCCAGCGCGATCATTAAAAGCGGCGTTCCGGTAAATGCGCGGGCGATCAGGTTGTCAGCACCTGTTGCGCCTGCCCAAGCCGCGATGCCGATGGAAAGCAAAAGGAAGGGCGCCGTGTGCCAAAGGGCGGCCCCAGTGAACGAGATGCTTTGGATCGCTTGCGGTGGTGAAAAAACAGCAGTGATCGCGAGGATAAGCGCCGAGGCGAGCCAGACGCGGTGATCTTTCCACAACGTTGCAAGTGCCGTGTGGCGGGGAGGGAGAGCGACATCTGTCATGTTAAATCACCGGTTATATGGTTATAATTGGGTTAGAAAAGTATTGGAGGTCAGGTGGTGCTGTGCTGTGTGCTGCTGACACCAAGGCAGCATTCGGATGTTAGAAAATCAACGATATGGTTCATTTGGTCATAATCGGCATGGTTCATGATCTCGCGGCCCTGCTTGGTTTGGATCACAAGGCCCGCGTCCACCAAGGTGCGCATGTGGTGTGCAAGGGTCGAGGCCGGGAGGCCCATATGTGTGCCAAGATCGCCAACGGTCAGCCCTGAGCCACCGGATTTCACCAAGAGTCGGTAAATACCAAGGCGGGCGTCATGGCCAAGGGCGGCGAGGGAGCGGGCGGTGGGCGTGGCTATTGTCATCCATCCTAAATAACTAGTTTTGTAGTTATGTCAATGCAAAACAGTCAGAACCGCAGTTTGGTGCTTTGGTCGCGCATGACGGAATAGAGAAGTAGCCCGCATTTCTTGCAGAAGTGGTCGCTGGCGCGTTCATCGCAGTAGGTTTCCAAGCAGTCGTGACCGTTGGTCAGGCGCAGTTTGCCGATTTAGATTCCGGCAAAGGGTTTGTTTGCGGCCCCGGCTGAGCGCTGACACATCGAGCAGAGGCAGATAAGGGCATAACCCATTTCATCGGCGACAGCATAGGTGTTGGCGGTACACATGTATTGCCCTTGAAGTGATCTTATCCAAGCCAGTCTGGCCTGATAGATAGCGGGTCCGGCGTCTAGCAACGAAAAAAGCCGCGCCCGGTTGGGCGCGGCTTTCAATTTGTTAGCGATGGGGCGATTAGGCCTCTTCGTCGTCCGAAGTTGCTTCGGCTGCGGGCGCGGGGGCCGCGTCGTCGCCAAAGTCGTCCATGCCAGCGGCACCGATATCGTCAAACAGCTCCTGAATTTCAAACTCAGCAGCGGCTTCTTCTTCGGCGGCCAGTTCCTGAATGGATTTACCGGCAGCTTGCAGTTCGGCCTCTTCAACGGAACGTGCGACGTTCAGCTGAATTTCGCAGGTCACTTCGGGGTGAAGCGAGACCGTGGCAGTGTGAATGCCAAGGATCTTTACCGCGCCTTGCAGGATGACCTGCTTTTTGTCGACGGTGAAACCGGCCAAAGTTGCGGACTCGGCTGCGTCACGTGTGGTGACGGACCCGTAAAGATTGCCGCCATCTGATGCGGACCGAATCAGGATGAAAGATTCACCGTCCAGTTTCGCAGCCAGACTTTCGGCTTCTTTTTTGGTTTCAAGGTTGCGTGCTTCCATCTGGGCCTTGTCGGCCTCAAAGCGTGCAAGGTTAGCCTGGTTGACGCGCAAGGCTTTGCCTTGGGGCAGCAGGAAGTTACGAGCGTAACCTTCTTTGACGGACACAACTTCGCCCATCTGGCCAAGTTTGGCGACACGCTCAAGTAGGATGATTTGCATGTGCTTTCTCCTTACTTAACAGCGTAGGGCAGCAGGGCCAGAAAACGCGCGCGTTTGATGGCACGGGCCAGCGCACGCTGGTTCTTGGCGCCAACGGCGGTGATACGGGACGGCACGATCTTGCCACGCTCGGAAACGTAGCGCTGGAGAGTGCGTGTGTCTTTGTAGTCGATCTTGGGAGCGTTATCGCCCTCAAACGGATCAGACTTACGGCGACGGAAAAATGGTTTAGTAGCCATGACTTATGGTCCTTTCCTGATCTGAATTAGCGACGTTCGCGGCGATCTGGCCGCTCGTCACGTTTTTGCATTTGAACCGAGGGGCCTTCCTCGTGGGCGTCGACCTTGATGGTCAGCACGCGCATGACATCGTCATGCAAACGCATCAGACGCTCCATTTCCTGAATAGCCGTTGCAGGTGCATCGGTGCGCAGGAAGGCATAGTGGCCCTTGCGGTTTTTGTTGATCTTGTAGGCCATCGTTTTGATGCCCCAGTACTCGTTCTCAAGAAGTTTGCCGTCATTGTCGGCAAGAACAGTACCAAAGTGTTCAATCAGGCTCTCAGCTTGCGTGTTGGACAGGTCCTGACGCGCAATCATAACATGCTCATACAGCGGCATGTGATCTCCATTCATATCTATCAGCGCATTTCAACGGGCGGGAGGTTAACCTTTTGCGCCCCACCCACGAGAGACTGCGCAGTTATTAATACTTGCAAAAGGTAGCGGCCTTATACAGGTGCCATGCGCCGGCGCAAGTCTTGTGGGATTTCAACCTTTACGTTTAGTCCCGGCGAAGCGTTCTGCCCTAAGGTTAACGAGAACTTACCGCCGCATTGCCGCGGGTCTGCCTCTATCTTGCCCTGTTTGGTGACGAACGTAGGTTAACAGACATGAGCAAAGGATGACCGTGATGACCGCACTTCCAGATATCAACGCTTTTGGCCGGTCCGGTCTTGGCTATAGCCAGTCGCCATCGTCTCGCGATGTCATCAGCGTCGACGAAACCTTTTGGGGCTACATCGTCAAAGGGTCGTCGCGTGTGCCAAGCCGTGTACTGATCATTACAGGGCTTGCTTGGCTCATGGCGGTAGGCTTCACAGTCGCGGCACTTGGTCTTTGGATCATACCTGCCACGGTGTTCGCCGGTATCGCATTGACGACCAAGTCATCCGCGTCGATCCTTATGGTTTGTATGGCGGCGATATTGTTGCGCTATGCAAGCCGCGGCACACAAGCCGAGATGCAGGTTGATACGGTGCTTGGTGAGGTACGCGAAGTTGTGCGTAACTCGGCAGGGCGCAGCACGTTGATTGGCCGCTACGGATTTGACGCGATTGAAACAGTTTATTTAGACCGCGGCATCGTTAACAGCCGCTTGATGATGGCGCCGCGCAACAGGTCCAACCCAATCCAAGTGGTCGCCGGTGCGACCCGCGATCTGGATCGACTGTGTAATCGTCTGGGGCGTGACATTATCATCACCAACAGCGTTGACGCCAGCCGCGAGGCGCTGCCGATGCCCAAACCGCGCTGTATCGCCTAAGATCCTTGCGAATTGTTGTAAAAAGGGGTGGCCAATGGCCGCCCCTTTGGCGTTTCGTGACGTTTGTGAACAGGGCCTGTTCGGATTTGCGCAATTTGCCCTGACGACGGGCTGACTTAGGTAGCGTTTTGCAACGTAACCCAAAGGAATTAAAACATGACCCGTAGTTTTTTCGCCGCTGTCGGCCTGACCGCAGCAACCCTTGCCAGCCCAGCAATCGCCGCCCCCGAAGCCTATGTTCTGGACGCCGGCCACAGCCAGATCGTGTTCAGCTATGACCACCTTGGCTATTCGACCAGCTATGGCATGTTTGGCGGTTTCGAGGGCGAAATTGCGTTTGACATGGACGACCCCGCTGCGTCTTCGGTGACCGTTTCGATGCCCGTAATGTCGATGATGACAGGCTGGGAAGCGCGCTATAACCACTTTATGTCTGGTGATTTCTTTGATGCGAGTGAAGACGAGATGGTGACATTTGTGTCCACCGGCATCGAAGTTACAGGCGACAACACAGCGATGATCACTGGCGATCTGACGCTGAACGGCGTGACAAAATCTGTGGTGCTTGATGCCACATTAAACCAGGCGGGCAATCACCCAATGGCGGAAAAGCCATGGGCGGGTTTTGATGCGACGACGACGCTGCTGCGTTCTGATTATAACGTTGGTGCTTTTACGCCCTTCATTGGTGACGAGGTCAGCGTGATGATTTCCATCGAAGCGATGAAGGCAGACTAAGCTTTTTGCCAGACTGATAGGGGGCCGCGCGATGCAGATCGCGCGGCCCTTTTTTTATTGTGTGTTGCGCGTCGCGGTCAGGGCGATCGCCACATCCACGGCAAAGCCAAGGTTGCTTTCTTCGGGCATGTTGTCGCCAATCGCGAAGGCGCGACGGTCAAGGGTGGCTTGGCCCGCCATGGTTGCCGTGTCGCCGTCGATGCCAAGGGTGAAGTCAAGCGTCACAGGAACCTCTGCGCCTTTGAGGGCTAGGGTGCCGCTGGCGCGGTAGGAGTCGCCGTCTACAAGGATCGGTGCGGTAAAACGCGCGGTGGGGAAAGTGGGCGCGTCAAAGAAATCAGCACCCATCGCCTGATCGGTGACCGACCCCAAGGTGAGAGAGCCAATGGCAATCGTGGCCGTGACATCGCCCGCTGTGTCCAACGCAGTTTCATCAAAGCGGATCGCGGCGGTCCAATCGGTAAAACTGCCCGTGACGGGGCTGCCAAATTGCGTGACGGTGATGCTGAGCGTGCCGTCTTGCACGGTCCAGTCTGATGCGACCTCGTCGAGCGCTGCGCGGGCAGGGGCATCATCGTTTTGGGCGAAAAGGCCCAAGGCAGCGCCGATCCCCAGAGCGATAGCATAAACGCCCGCTGCGCCGATCAGTGGGGTAAGGGTGTGGCGGGTGTCGCGAGCCGCGCTGCCAATGACGTTGCCAAACCACATCCGGCGCAGGGTGATATCCTTGTCGACAAAGTGATGTTTAAGCGCGCCTGCGACGTGCAGCAGTATTGAAACGATCATGACACGTTCAAAGAGGAAATGCAGGGTAGAAAAGGCATCCGAAACGGCTTCGTTCTTGGGCACGAACGGCAGGGATTGCCCGAATGGCCAGAAAATCGGCGCGAATCCGGTACTGGCGGCGTGATGGATCCAGCCAGTGAGCGGGACCAGCACGAGCGAGGCGTAAAGCAGCCAGTGGACGGTTTCGGCCAAGGCTGTCTCGGCTTTGCGATCTGGATGAAGGCCCGCGGGTTTGGTTTGCGTTAGCGCCCAGAGGATGCGCGCAAGGGCCGTGAAGAAAATCGCCACGCCGAAGGTTTTGTGCAATGAAAATAGCAGCGCC
>JBLHNX010000005.1:0-23983 GCA_047622125.1 Paracoccaceae bacterium
ATTGGGATATTCGCATGGGCAACGGCCATGCCCCCGAACACGCGACATTCTGGAGCGCTGATGATGATCTGGTGATCGGTGGTGATCAACTTCTTCCGTCGATCAGCCCCAATATCGGCGTTTACCCAACCGAACCGAATGCTGATCCATTGGCCGAATGGATTGAGGCATGTGAACGTTTGGCGCAGTTCGCCAGCCCCGATCAACTTGTGCTTGGCGGCCATAAATTGCCGTTCACGGGCCTACCCACGCGGATGCGGCAGTTAGTTGATAACCACCATGGGGCGCTGGATCGGCTGATTGCCCATATTGCGACACCGCAGCGTGCTGGCGATTGCTTTGCGCCACTGTTCAAACGCAAGATCGGCGCGGGGGAATACGGGCTGGCGCTTGTCGAATCGCTGGCGCACCTGAACCACCTCCATCAGGACGGCAGGGCCTCGCGGACCTTAGGCGATGATGGGGCCTATTGGTTCCAAGCGATCTAAGGCAGCGCGCCTAATGCGCGTGACGGTTTTCGATCTTTGCGTGCAGGCGGCGCAAAATGCGGCCGGCCGTCGTTTCGCAAAGCGCGGGAATGAACGCATGAACGAGGGCGGCAAATGCCGCAACACTCAACCAAAAGGCAAATGTGAATGCGAAACGCATGTGCTGGAGGTATGTTTCATCCACCGACGCTGGATGATCAAGGAAAACGGCGGCAAAGGCGCTGCTTTTGGTGCTGGACTGCGTGCTATCGGTCATGGGGGCTCCTGTTGGCTTTGAAACACCATAGGCAATTCAGGGGTCTAGTCGGTCCCAAAAAAGATTGCTATTTTGACAGTTGTTGGGACATCATCCCAATATGACTCACCAGTTAGATAAAATTGACAAGCGTATACTTGCCTTACTGCAACACGACGCCACCCTTAGCGTGGACGATATCAGCGAAAAGGCGGGGCTATCGCGCAATGCATGCTGGCGGCGCATAAAGGTGATGGAACAGGCAGGCGTGATCGCCGGGCGCGTGGCCCTGTTGGACCCTAGCAAGATCGGCTGCCCCCTGCATGTATTGGTGATGATCCGCACCCATAGTCACGACGCGGCGTGGCTTGATACTTTCCACCGCAACGTGCGCGCCATGCCCGAAGTTGTCAGTGCCTACCGGATGACAGGCGATCTGGATTACCTGCTGCGGGTGCGGGTGGCCGATGTGCCCGCCTATGACGCATTCTACAAACACCTGACATCACGGATTTCTTTATCGGATGTGTCCGCAAGTTTCGTTATGGAAGAGATCAAGGAAACCACAGCCCTACCGCTGTGACACAAAAGGAAGCCCATGGACGATATCATCGCCACCGCCGCTGAAGCTGTCGAAAATGATGCAATGCCGCGCGTCCACGAAGTGCACACCGACCCGGACAAATGCGCGCCTTGCGTCGAAGACCTGCCAGATGCGGTCAAGAAGCCGTCCAAGAACAAAAGCCCGGCACAATGGGCCTATGAACGGCTGATCATCTACATCAAAAACTTCGAGGAACAGTTGGACGCCGAACACGAGGTCGCCATGGGGTTCACGGGGGGCGATGCCGGCGTCATCCGCATCGAAGGCATGGGTTTTTTCGATCCCGACATCGTGACTTTTTATGGCGCCGACCCAACTGGTGCCAAGACCCAGCTTATCCAGCACGTCAGTCAGTTGAACGTGATGATGCGCGCCCTGCCCAAGCAGGTTGATCAGGCAGAACCCAATCGGATCGGCTTTCGATTGGCGCGTGATCTCGAAAAAACAGACGATGCAAAGGCTGATGACAACGGCGAGGCGTGACAGACCCGCGTGAATCGTTTATCTGGGCACGAACCTCGATAAGGAATTGGCGCAATGGCTAACCACAAACACGGCGAAATGGACACTTCAGTTCAGGAAAAGACCTTTGATGGCTTTATTAAGCTCACCACACGCACCGCGATTTTCTGCATCTGTGTGCTGATCTTCATGGCTTTGGTCAACGGCTAGTCAGCCAACATGGGGGTATTATAAACATGCGTCGCATCTTACTCGCTTTGGTTCTGCCCCTATTTCTGGCCGCTTGCGGTGCCGAATCCGTTTGGGCACCTGACGAGCTTGTTGCCCGCAATATCTATAGCCACCCCGGGCCGACAACGCTGACCCTGATCACGATGAAGAATACCAGCTCGGGCAACGGCGCGCATACTGCTCTGATGATCAACGCCAGCCAGCGCGTGCTTTGGGACCCTGCAGGCACATTCGCCCACTCCTCGATCGCTGAGCGCAATGACGTAATTTTTGGCGTAACCCCGCGATTAGCAGACTTTTACATCTCGTATCACTCGCGGGTGACCTTTTATACAGTGTCACAAACCGTCGAAGTATCGCCCGAAGTTGCCGAAATGGCACTGCGCGCTGTAATGGCATACGGCGCAGTCCCTAAAGCTTTCTGCACACACGCGACCGCCGAGATCTTGCGCAGCTTGCCCGGCTTCGAGAATTTCCAAGTATCGTTCTTTCCCAACAATCTGCACGACCAATTCGCGCAGCTTCCAAATGTCGTCACGTCTGAATATCGCGAGAGTGATGCAGATGATAACTCCGGCGCCATTGCCGCCCAGATCAGAGCTGGCCAGTAAGCAGCAAGCCCAAGTAAAGCGCCGCCGCGCCGCTGCCGATACCTGCAAAGAATGACCCGCGCCAATACCCAACCCCAAGGGTGACAAGGGCTGCAATCAGGCGCACAGGCTCGACCATGCTATCATTGGCGGCAGGCCAAAGCACCAAAGGCGCGACCATCCCGGGCAGAACGGCAACCGGCGTATAGCGCAGCATCCGAAGAACCCAATCGGGCAATGGCCTGTCGCCGATCAATCCCAGAAACGAAAACCGGATCAGAAACGTCCCGACCGCGAGCAGCGCAATCATCAGCCAGAGTTCTGCGTTAGAGTAGCTCATGGCGCGGGCCGTCCCATCCGAACCTCGACAAATGCGCCGGTGATCATTGCTGCAAATGCCGCGATCAACAGCCCTGCCCCCGATGGCAAACCGGCAAACGCGAGGGCCGCAACAACCGAAACGACCGCAGCGGCGATATGCGCTGGTGTCTTGAGGGCGGGCCCAACAAGCCCCAAGAATGTGATTGGCAGGGCGAAATCCAACGCCCATTCCGGTGGGATCGCCTTGCCGATAAGCGCGCCGACAAGGGTCATGCAGGCCCAAACCGGAACGATGGGCGTGGCCAATCCAAAGAAGAAATACACGCGTTGCTGAACGCTCCAATCCGGGCGGGCTTCGTATTGGGCGACACTTGCGGCGTAGGTCTGATCAAAATTTGCATAGGCAATTAGCGCGCGCTGCCAAAGCGGTGCCTGTCCCAGATAAGGAAGCAAGGCCGCCGAATACATCGCCATCCGCAGATTGACAGCCAGTGCGGCCAAGAGCACCAGACCAAACGCGGCATCCTCGACCATCAGTTGCAGCGCGGCAAACTGCGCCGCACCCGCGATCACCATGACGGTAAAGCCCATGATATGCGCCAGCCCCATGCCTGCCTCGCTTGCGACGACACCAAACAACAAAGCAAACGGCCCAACAACCAAAATGAACGGAAGTCCGTTACGGACGCCCTGCCAATAAGCGGATTTCGTTGTGGTATCGGGCATGACGAACGCCTAATCTGATTGCGCTTTGGTCGGGATAGTCCTGCGCCGGGCAAATGACAATCGAACAGATCGGACAAGTGGTGCAGCAACCCTTTGGCGTGATCCTCGCAGGCGGACAAGCCCGCCGTTTGGGCGGGCAGGACAAGCCGCTTATCCAGCTTGGCGGGCGTCCCCTATTGGCGCATGTGGTCGATCGTATTGCACCACAAGTCGCGCAGCTTGCGTTGAATGCAAATGGTGACGCTGCCCGCTTTTGTGCATTCGATCTGGTGACGCTGCCCGACAGTATTGACGGATTTGTCGGCCCTCTTGCAGGCGTTCTCGCCGGGCTTGACTGGGCTGCACGCATCGGCGCGGATCATGTTGTCAGCGTAGCCGCCGACACGCCGTTCTTGCCGCCCGATCTGGTGCCCCGCCTTTTGCTAGCGGCCCAAAACGCCCCGATCGCGCTGGCCGAAACAGCCACGGGCATGCATCCGACCTGCGCAATTTGGCCCGTTATACTGCGTGATGTGTTGCGTGCGGATATCATGAACGGGCAACGTCGCGTCGGAGGCTGGGCCTTGGATCAAGGCGCGGTGACTGTCCGGTTTCTTGACACGACCCCAGATGCGTTCTTTAACATCAACACACCCAAAGACCTCGCATTGGCAAACAGTTTCTTATGAGCCGCCTTGAACCATCCGTTATGCTGGATTGTCTTGCAACAGCACTGGATCGCTCCGCATGATTATCTCAAAGGGGTTCAACGAGCACGACCGGGATACTATTGCGGCGCTCTATTGGGAGGCGTTCGGCGAAAAGCTGGGTCGCGTCATGGGGCCGCGTGACGCGGCTTTGCGGTTCTTCCAAAGTGTACTCGACCCGACGCACGCTATCTGCGCCCATGACACAAACGGCACTTTGTTGGGGGTTGCGGGGTTCAAGACATACACCGGCGCGTTGGTCGGCGGAGGGTTTGCAGACATGCGGCGGGTTTACGGGATGTTTGGATCGGTTTGGCGCATCATGGTCTTGGCGATGCTGGAACGGGACACCGACAACGAGCGTTTCTTGATGGACGGGATATTCGTCACCTCATTGGCCCGCGGGCGCGGCGTAGGCACCGCCCTGTTAGATGCCATAGCGCAAGAAGCCCGTGAACGGGGATATGACCAAGTACGCCTTGATGTGATCGACACCAATCCACGGGCGCGCGCACTTTATGAGCGGCGGGGGTTCGTCGCGTGCGAGGCGCAGCACCTTGGACCACTTCGGCACGTCTTTGGGTTCACAAGCGCGACGACGATGGTGCGGCAGTTGCGCTAATCAAACGCACCCGTGACACGCCCAAGCAACATAAATGCGCGCGAGGTACGGGTTTCTGAAAGCGCTGCGATATCTTCATCAGTCGCCTCAAGCTCAAAGCTGATCAGGGTTTGGTCAAATTTGCGCAAGAAATGATGCGCCGCATCACGGAAAATTCCATCTTCACGCATCCGGCCCGCAGTCAGTGCAAGGCATGACCGATCCCGCACGCCGCCCAAGGCAGCAACGGCCCGACCCCGTTCACCCTTGGCAAACCGACGCCAGATGTCTGGGCGCGCACGGTCAGGACGCAGGTCGTCCATGTAAATGCCGTCTTGGCTTAACAGGGTCAGGACATCTTGGCTTGCCTGCACCAACTGGCGGGCTTGCCGATCCTTGAGGGCACGACGCAGCGCGGCAAAGCCGACCTCGTCGTTTTCGGTATCGGGGAAATTCAACGCACGGATCAAGTCAGGACGTGCGATGGGCGGTGCCATCTCGTCTGCCGATGTGCCCAGCGCAAAGGTCGGCTGATCATCGCGATCGTCTTCGGCCTTTGTCGGCACAACCCGCGGGCGCGCGGCTTCGCGCGATGTGGCGAATGTCGCTAGCGCGGTTTCAGTCTTTTGCGTGGCCTTTGCAATTTCGTTCAACTTGCGCTCGACCGAAGGTTCGATCCCTGCCCCGCGCGCTTGTCGATCTGCCACATAAGTCTGGCGCATCCCGTCAATTGCAACCTGCAAGCGGCGCGATTCTTCGCGCACGATCCGCGCCGAACGGGCAGCGGCAGCCGCAACCCAAATCATCGCGACAGGCAGAAAGATCGCCATCAAGGTCATCACAAACCGCAAGCTATCCAGACCTTCGCCAATAATGGCCGGATCGCTCGCGGGCATCGACATGAAAAAGACGCTCACAAACGCCAGCCAGATCATGCTCAGTGCGATGGCGATCCATTCGGTCGCCGACACCCGCGCCCGATCAGGGGCTGCGGTGGCACCAAGCGCCGCATCTGCCTTGTTCTGGCCATTTGCCATGTGAAGCCCCCCAAAGGCCGCTTAAATATAGCTAATCTTCAAGATTTCATAACTGCGGTCACCGCCCGGCGTGCGCACTTCGACGCTGTCGCCCTCGTCCTTGCCGATCATAGCCCGCGCCAAAGGCGATTTGATATTCAGCCGACCATTTTCGATATCAGCCTCGTATTCGCCAACGATCTGAAAGGTCTTTTCTTCGTCGGTGTCTTCGTCCACCAGATGAATAGTCGCACCGAATTTGATCGTGCCCGACATCTTTTTGGGATCAATCACATCAGCAAGCGAAATTGCCCCTTCAAGTTCTTTCACTCGCCCTTCGATGAACGACTGTTTTTCTTTGGCCGAGTGGTATTCAGCATTCTCGGACAGGTCGCCATGTTCGCGAGCCTCGGAAATGGCGCGTATAATCGCGGGCCGCTCAACTGACTTGAGATGCTTGAGCTCGCTATCCAGCTTGTCGAACCCTGCACGGGTCATCGGTATCTTTTCCATGTCGGTGCCTGTTTTCTTATCTCGTTGCGTAAACTGCTTATACGAAGTCCATAGCGTGAGCCACAGTTTGATTGTCAATAGACGCACCTATAATGGCAAGCGGCAAAGCACCTGTCACACAACGTCGCGCCACACCACTTTAACGTCGCGTGGCGATTGCCCAGCTTTGCGCACTCCTATAATCACAGACGAAAGAAAATTACCCTACGATCGGGAAGGATGTTCCAAATGGCCGAGATGACACGCGAAGCGATGGATTATGATGTGGTGATCGTAGGCGCTGGCCCTGCTGGTCTATCAGCTGCGATCCGTCTGAAACAACTTGATGCAGACATCAACGTTGTCGTCCTTGAAAAGGGCTCCGAGGTTGGCGCGCATATTTTGTCAGGTGCGGTTCTTGACCCTTGCGGACTTGATGCGCTGATCCCCGACTGGAAGGCCAAGGGCGCGCCACTTAACACACCTGTCACGTCCGACAATTTCTATATGATGGGCGAAGCAGGCCAGATTCGCATTCCCAATATCGCCATGCCACCGCTGATGAATAACCACGGCAATTACATCGTGTCGATGGGCAACGTCTGCCGTTGGATGGCCGAACAAGCCGAAGAAATGGGCGTCGAAATATTTCCCGGCATGGCCTGTTCCGAACTGGTCTACGGCGAGAACGGCGAAGTCAGCGGCGTGGTCGCGGGTGAATTTGGCAAGAACGCCGATGGCACCCCGGGCGATTCTTACGAACCGGGTATGGTACTTAACGGCAAATATGTTTTCCTGTCCGAAGGCGTGCGCGGATCGCTGTCAAAAGAGGTCATCGCGAAATTCGATCTGGCAAAGGACAGCCAGCCGCAGAAATACGGCCTTGGCATGAAAGAAATCTGGGAGATCGACCCCGCCAAGCACCAAATCGGCACAGTGACCCACACCATGGGCTGGCCCTTGGGCGGCAATGCTGGTGGCGGATCATTCATCTACCACCTTGAAAACAATCAGGTCTATGTCGGTTTTGTCGTCCACCTGAATTACAAGAACCCCTACCTGTTCCCCTACATGGAATTCCAGCGGTTCAAGCATCACCCGATGGTCGCCGAGCTACTGAAAGGCGGCAAGCGTGTCGCGTACGGTGCGCGCGCAATCACCGAAGGCGGCTATCAATCCATTCCCAAGACGGCATTCCCGGGCGGTGCATTGCTGGGCTGTTCGGCAGGCATGGTCAACGTGCCACGCATCAAGGGCAACCATAACGCTATGCTGTCGGGCAAAGCCGCAGCCGAAGCCGCATTTGCCGCGATCACGGATGGCCGCAGCAGTGACACGCTTAATGATTACGACACCGAAGTCCACGCGGGCCCGATTGGCAAAGATCTGAAACAGGTCCGCAACGTCAAGCCGCTCTGGTCGAAGTTCGGCCTGATCGCCTCGTTGGCTGTTGGCGGGTTTGATATGTGGACGAACAATTTGTTCGGCTTTTCGCTGCTCGGCACGCTCAAGCACGGCAAAAACGACGCCGACGCGACCGAGGAAGCAAGCAAGCACAAGGTCATCGACTATCCAAAACCGGACGGCAAGCTGTCGTTTGATCGCTTGACCAACGTGTCATTTAGCATGACCAACCACGAAGAAAGCCAGCCCGCGCACCTGCACTTAAAAGATCCGTCCATTCCGATGTCAGTGAATATGCCGAAATATGCAGAACCTGCGCAGCGCTACTGCCCAGCGGGCGTCTACGAAGTTGTCGATGATAAATTCGTCATCAATTTTCAGAACTGCGTGCATTGCAAAACCTGCGACATCAAAGACCCCAGCCAGAATATTAACTGGACGGTGCCGCAGGGCGGTGATGGACCCAACTACCCCAACATGTAGGCGCAAATCATTGAGCGGCGCACCTTCCGCGCCGCTCAATACGCGACATCCCGCCAAAGTTGTGCCTTTGCATTGCCCCGCTTGACGACCAGTATTAGGTTCTGACCGAATGAACCTAATTCAGGACTATACCGTGCCGCGCAAAACGATCCACGCGACCCTCTTGGCGACGGCATTAGCCATGGCCACGCCCCTTGGTGCTGACACTAATCCGGGGGCTTACCTGGCAGCGCGGCAGGCTGTTATTTCGCACGACTATGCTCCGGCAGCTGACTATTTCATGACCGCGCTCGCCGCCGATCCCAGCAATACCTTCCTCATGGAAAATGCGCTCGCCTCGCATCTTGGCCTTGGCAATATCGAAGCGGCCCGCCCCCTGTCCCAGCAGATTATAGACGCAGGGACCGCGAGCCAGATCGCGCATATGGTTGTATTGGCCGCAGCGGCAAATGACGGCCTTTGGGATGAAATACCTACAAACATCGAAGCTGGTCAAACAGTAGGCCCGCTTGTTGACGGCTTGGCACAGGCTTGGGCCTTTATCGGCCAGGGCGACATGGGCGCCGCCCTTTCTGCCTTTGATGCCGTGATCGAAGCCCCCGGCCTGCGCGCCTTCGGACTTTATCACAAAGTGCTCGCGCTGGCATCGGTCGGGGATTTCGAAGGGGCAGACGCGATCCTGTCGCTCCCCCCGGGCCAAGGGCTGCAACGAACCCGTCGCGTTTCCTTGATCCACGCCAGCATCCTAAGCCAGCTTGACCGCAATGCCGATGCGGTCGCCATACTGGATGACACATTCGGGCCGCAGCAAGACCCTGCAGTGGCTGATCTGCGCGCCCAGCTTGAAGCGGGCGTTTCACAACGATTCACCGCTGTCATGAACCCAGCCCAAGGCATTGGCGAAGTGATGTTTTCAGTCGCAGGTGCGCTTCAGGGCGAATCCGCAGATGCCTACACATTGTTTTACGCGCGCCTTGCTGCCTATCTTAATCCGTCAAATGCTGATGCCTTAATCCTGTCCGCGCAGTTGCTTGAAGGCCTTGAACAGTATGATCTTGCCAGCGCCACATATGGCCGCGTGCCGCGTGATGATAGCGCGTTCTACGCCGCCGAATTGGGTCGCTCGGCGGTATTGCGTCGCGACGGGCGTATCGACGCAGCAATCGAGGTCTTGCAGCAACTTGCGCGCAGCTACCCAGATCAGCCCTTTGTAAAGGTCACGCTTGGCGATGCCCTACGATCAGACGGTCGCCACCAAGACGCAAACGCCGCTTATACCGATGCGCTTGCCCAATATGATGACAGCCATGCCGACCGTTGGTGGGCCTATTACACGCGCGGCATTACCAACGAACGCTTAGACGATTGGCCCGCCGCCGAGGCCGATCTGCGTGCAGCGCTTACATTGCAGCCCGACAACCCTAATATTCTGAATTACCTTGGCTACAGCATGGTCGAGGAGCAAGTGAACCTTGATGAAGCCCTGTCGATGATCCAAAAGGCCGCCAATGCGCGCCCCGATAGCGGCGCGATTGTCGATAGCCTCGGCTGGGTGCTTTATCGCCTTGGCCGCTATGAAGAGGCCGTCGAACCGATGGAACGCGCCGCTGAACTTGAACCCGTCGATCCAGTCATCAACGATCATTTGGGCGATGTCTTCTGGGCGGTTGGCCGCGACATCGAGGCCCGCTTTCAATGGAACAGAGCGCTGTCTTTTGATCCCGAAAGCGAAGAGGCAGACCGCATCCGTCGCAAACTTGAAATCGGTTTGGATGCCGTGCTGATCGAAGAAGGCGCAGAGCCGATCCGCGTTGCCAATGACGACGGCTGAGGAATTTGCCCCGGCCAAGGTCAACCTAACTTTGCATGTGACGGGGCAACGCGCGGACGGGTATCACCTGCTTGACAGTCTGGTGGTTTTTGCGGGCCATCAGGACAGACTGACAGCACGCCCAAATCGTGATCTGACAATTGATGTTTCGGGGCCATTTTCCGCAGGCGTGCCTTGTGATGATCGCAATCTGGTGCTGCGTGCCGCTCATGCTTTGCGCGCGCGTCATGGGGTGCAGGTCGGCGCAGCACTACATCTGGACAAGAACCTCCCCCATGCCGCTGGCATTGGCAGCGGGTCATCCGATGCCGCCGCAGCCCTGCGCCTGTTGGCCCGTGTTTGGAATGTGCCGTTACCTGCCCCAAATGACCCGCTTGTGCTGGCACTTGGGGCCGACGTTCCTGTCTGTCTGCGCGCGCCAGCGCCAACACAGATGACCGGAATCGGCGAAACCTTGACCGATGTGCCACCTCTGCCGGCCTGTGCAATGGTCATGGTCAATCCGCACGTCGCGCTGCCAACAGGGCGCGTTTTTGCAGAGATGCATTCAAAGACAAATCCGGCGATGGAGCCTGTTCCCACGGGCATGAATTTCGGAGCTTTTGCTGCATGGCTAAGCCAGCAGCGTAACGACATGCAGCCCGCCGCCGCAGGCATTGCGCCGGAAATTACCGCCGTGCTTTCCCGCCTGCGCAAAACGCCGGGCGTGGAATTTGCCTCGATGTCAGGGTCAGGTGCGACCTGTGTCGGGCTGGTGGCGGACATGGATCGCGCGGTGTCGATCGCGCGCGCTATTCAGGTGTCGGAGATGCGCTGGTGGGTCGCGCCCGCACCACTGCTTAGCTAACGCGTGCAACCACATAATCGGCAAGATCAAGAAGCATCACTTTGATCGGGTGATCGGGCAAAGGCGTAAGAGCGTCCTTGGCCTGTGCGGCCCATGACAACGCCTCAAGACGGGTCGTTTCAAGGGTGCTGTGGCGTTCAAGAATTGCTATCGCGGTCTCAAGATCGCCGTCATGCTGCTTGCCCTTGGCAATCGTGCGCTCCCAGAAGGCGCGCTCATCAGCGTCAGCCAAAGCAATCGCCTTGATCACAGGCAGTGTTAGTTTGCGCTCGCGGAAATCATCGCCGATATTCTTGCCCGTTGCATCTGTACCGCGATAATCCAACAGGTCATCGACAATCTGAAATGCGATTCCCAGTGCGTCGCCATAATCATACAGCGCTTTCACACGGTCCTCGTCGACGCCGGCAATGACTCCCCCGACCTCCATCGCAGCGGAAAACAACGCGGCCGTCTTACCGCGCACGACTTGCAAATAAATCGCTTCGGTTGTGGCCAGATTGCTGGCAGCGGTCAGTTGCAAAACCTCGCCCTCGGCAATCGTGGCAGAGGCATTTGCCAAAATATCCAGAACCCGCAGCGATCCTGTTTCAACCATCAACTGGAACGAACGGGCGAACAGATAATCACCAACCAGCACCGAGCTGGTATTGTCCCACAACAGGTTCGCCGTGGGTCGCCCGCGCCGCTGGCTGCTTTCATCGACCACATCGTCGTGCAGCAAGGTCGCGGTGTGAATAAATTCAACCGTCGCGGCCAGATGCACGTGATAGGGGCCGTCATAGCCGCACATTTTAGCGGCGGCCAAGGTCATCATCGGGCGCAGTCGTTTACCGCCCGCCTCGACCAGATGCGCCGTGACTTCGGGGATACGCGGCGCGTGTTCAGACGCCATCCGGTCGCGGATCAGCGCGTTAACTGCGTCCATCTCCTCGGCCAAAGTTTCGGCAAGGCGCTCGTGCGGTTTGGTGGCAGCGTTATCAAAGCTCATCACGGGTCCGTCAGTTACTCGACATTGGGGTTGGTTTACCCTTAGATCGACAGGATGAAAGAACTTTTGCGCACCAACGACCCGACGGTCATCGCCTTTGCCAAAGCCCTGTTAGACGGCGAAGGTATAGACGTGTTCGAAATGGACGTAAACATGAGCATTCTTGACGGCAGCCTTGGCATATTGCCGCGCCGGATGATGGTTGCCGACCGCGATCACTTTATGGCCGCCGCAGCGATGCGCGACAACGGGATCGAAGTCTCCAAGTGAGCGATGAGACGACACGTGATGCGTTTCTCGGGGGACTATTGCAGATCACCCAACCGCGCGAAGGCTACCGTGCAGGCGTCGACGCCGTATTCCTTGCGGCGGCTTGTCCGGCCAAAACCGGGCAACGGGTGCTAGAGCTTGGGTGCGGCGTTGGGGCGGCGATGCTGTGTCTTGCCAAACGCACGGCAGGCCTGCGTGTGACCGGTGTTGAGGTGCAACCTGATTATGCAGACCTTGCCCGCGCCAACGCCACCCACAACGGGATTGAGGCCGAGGTGATCACCGCCGACCTCCGCGCCCTGCCTGCCGATCTGCGCAATCGCAGTTTTGACCATGTTATCATCAATCCGCCCTATTACGAGCAGACCGCAACGACCGCAGCACGCGACATCGGGCGCGACACTGCCCATCGCAGTGACACGCCTTTGGCCGAATGGATCGACATCGGCGCGCGCCGACTCGCCCCCAAAGGGTATCTGACCCTCATTCAGCGAATCGACCGCCTGCCAGAGGCCATCGTTGCTTGTGACGGTCGGCTTGGATCGCTTGTGGTGCTGCCGCTTGCAGGACGTGAAGGCCGCGCGCCTGAGCGGTTCCTGCTGCAAGCGCGCAAAGACGGGCGCGCGGCATTTCGCTTATGCCCGACTTACGTATTACATCGTGGCGCGACACATGAACGCGACCAAGAAAGCTATACCGCACAAACACGTAGGATTTTGCGGGATGGGGCCGCCTTGCACATCTAACGTTAAGCGTTTGGAAACTTTTGACCGCTTTCATGGATGGTGACGATTTTTCTGTCACGCCGCGTGACAGCGCCGTCAATCTGTGGTGCAATCGTTTCACAGACAATCAAAACAGGAGGACAACCATGACACTGAGTTCCCACGTGCAGACGCTGAAGCAAAAACACGAGTCCCTGTCAGAAGCAGTTGAGGTTGCGCAGCGCAGCCCTGCAACAGACGATCTTGAGATTGCGCGCATGAAGAAAAAAAAGCTCCACCTGAAAGAAGAGATTTCACGCCTTAGCGCTGAATAAGACTATCCGACTTTGGCGCTGGCACGGGCTGCCAGCGCCGCACCTGCCGCAATCAGGACCGCGGCCACAAGTAGCGACCAATGTGCGGCGGCAACCCCCGCCAGTACCAATATCAACGTTGATAGCAGCGGCGCTGCATAAGACGCGACTCCAAGCAATTGAATGTCGCCCTTCTTTACCCCGATATCCCAGACGAAAAACGCAAGTCCAACAGGACCAAGGCCAAGGCCCACGACGGCCAACCACCCGCGTGCGTCTGCGGGCCAAACGGTTACTTCAAAGACCAGATGCGCGCCCGCTGACAGCACCGCACTTGCGATACAAAATACTGCAACGCTGCCTGTTGGCGCCGCACCAAAGCGGCGCGAACCGACCGAATAGGCCGACCACGTCAACGCGCAGAGAAACGCGAGTCCGTAGCCAGCCAAGGCATCCGCACGAAACCCCGCGGCCCCCGCCCCAATGATCAGAGCCGCCCCAAAAAATGCGATGAATGCGCCGATCAAATGGCCCGCGCCCAGCCGTTCGCCGGGCAACAGGCCCGACATCAACACAATGAAAAGTGGCCAAAGATATGCGATCAGCCCCGCCTCGGCTACCGGAGCAAGACGAAGTGCCGAAAAATACAAGGCGTGATAGCCAAACAGGCCCACCGTGCCAAATGCATAGACATGCCATGGCACACCCGCAAGCTGGCGCAACCCGCCAGTGATGATCAGCCAGATCATCCCGAACCCGCCGCCAATCGCAAAGCACAGCGCGCTAAGGAGAAAAGGCGGCACGGGTGCAGACCCGACTGTGAACAGCGCGAGCAGCGACCACAGCAGGACGGCGCCAAATCCAAAACCTGTCGCCCGTGCCCGTGTCATCCGCTGCCCCTCGCTCGGATCAAAGGGCTGATCCCGTCATCCATTTCGCCGTGTTAAACTTTTGCCAACCAAAGGTATAGCGCCGCTATCGGGTGGTGATGAATGAGGGCACGCAGACCTTCGTTCGCAGGCTGATTGGCTGCCCCCAAACGCAAAAGGCCGGCCCAATTGGACCGGCCCCTCGTCATTGTTCGCGTGGCCTTAGACCATGTATTGCCCGCCGTTCGCAGAAATCGTCGAACCTGTAATGAACGCGGCTTCGTCAGACGCAAGGAACACGACAGCGCGCGCGATCTCTTCGGGTTCGCCAAGGCGACCAACCGGAATTTGCGGCAAGATCACGTCGTTCATTACCTTTTCGGGGATCGTGCTCATCATTTCGGTGTTGATATAGCCCGGACAAATCACGTTAACGGTAATGCCAGCGCGCGCGCCTTCTTGTGCCAACGACTTGGAAAAACCAATGTCACCCGCCTTGGCGGCAGCATAGTTGGTTTGGGCGAACTGGCCCTTTTGGCCATTGATCGAGCTAATCGAAACCACACGCCCGAACTTGCGTTCACGCATTCCACCCCAGACGTTATGGGTCATGTTGAACAGGCCCGTCAGGTTGGTGTCGATCACTTCTTGCCACTGCTGCGGCGTCATTTTGTGGAACGGCGCGTCACGGGTGATGCCCGCGTTGTTAACCAAGACTTCAACGGGGCCAAGATCGGCTACGACTTGGGCGATACCGGCCTGACAGGCTTCGTAATTGCCCACGTCCCATTTGTAAGTCTTGATGCCGGTTTCGGCGGTAAAGGCTGCAGCCTTTTCATCGTTGCCCGCATAGGTCGCGGCGACAATATAGCCCTCGGCAGCCAGTGCTTTGGCGATTGCGGCCCCGATCCCGCGGGAGCCTCCGGTAACAAGTGCGACGCGTGACATCGTGTATCCTCCAATTTTAGTTAGCAATGATATTATACGAGCGCAAATATGGGCGCAACTTTATTGCGCGTCCAAATTTGCAAAAGAATGGGGTCGCTGCGATCTAACACGCGACCCCATTTAAGGTGTCAGACGTTATGGACGCTCAACGCAAAGCGCGACGCCCATGCCGCCACCGATGCAAAGGGTCGCAAGACCCTTCTTCGCGCCGCGGCGTTTCATCTCGAACAAGAGCGTGTTCAGAACACGGCAGCCGGATGCACCGATCGGGTGCCCAATGGCGATTGCGCCGCCGTTCACGTTCACGATTGCAGGATCCCAGCCCATTTCTTTGTTCACAGCACAGGCTTGTGCGGCAAATGCTTCGTTGGCTTCAACAAGATCAAGATCGTCAACCGACCAGCCAGCCTTGTCCAATGCCTTGCGCGATGCATAGATCGGACCAACGCCCATAATCGCCGGGTCCAGACCGGCGGTTGCATAGGACGCGATACGGGCGAGCGGTTCGATACCACGCCTCTCGGCCTCGTCAGCGGACATCAAAAGCGTCGCTGCTGCGCCATCATTCAAGCCCGATGCGTTTGCGGCGGTCACAGTGCCGTCCTTTGTGAACGCGGGGCGCATTTTCGCCATCGCTTCGAGGGTTGCGCCGTGGCGGATATATTCGTCCTGATCAACAATGATGTCGCCCTTGCGGGTCTTGACCGTGAACGCCGCAATTTCATCGGCGAACTTGCCAGCTTTTTGCGCGGCTTCGGCCTTGTTCTGCGAGGCCACGGCGAATTCGTCCTGCATTTCGCGGGAAATCTGCCACTTTTCAGCTACGTTTTCAGCGGTCTGGCCCATGTGGTAGTTATTGAAAGCATCCCACAAACCATCACGGATCATCGTGTCGATGTATTTCATGTCGCCCATCTTGTGACCCGCGCGCAGGTTAGCTGCGTGGGGCGACATGGTCATGTTTTCCTGACCACCGGCGGCGACGATATTGGCATCACCCAGCATGATATGCTGTGCGCCCAGCGCAACGGCGCGAAGGCCGGAACCACAGACCTGATTGAGCGACCAAGCGGCGCTTTCTTGCGGCAGACCTGCGTTGATATGCGCCTGACGGGCAGGGTTTTGGCCCTGCGCGGCTGTCAGAACCTGACCGAGAATTGTTTCGCTGACTTCGGATGGGTCGATGCCGGCGCGCGCGACAACCTCGGCAAGGACAGCAGCGCCCATGTCATGTGCGGGGGTATTGGCAAAACCGCCACCAAAGCTACCCACGGCGGTACGTGCTGCGGAAGCGATTACAACGTTGGTCATATGAGACTCCTTTTTGAATGCGACAAAGGCGACGCGGAGTCATGCACATGCAGCGTGCGGGGCCCCACCCGCCGTTGCAGCATTTCATATTGGTTAGACGACCCTAGGGCAACGTGATTCAACCCGTCGGTGACGCAGACCCGCCATGTGTGGACGTCAAAGTGTGAATTTGGGAATGCCGATATGATAGCCTTGAAGGCAATCCACGCCGAATGAAGCAAGAAATTCGGCCTCGGCCGCCGTTTCGACGCCCTGTCCGACGGCAAACATTTCGAACTGGTGTGCAACCGAAATTAGCGCTTCGGCAAGAACCTGATTGTCGGGCGAATGGTTGATGTCTTTCACAAAACAACGGTCAAGCTTTACCATGTCAAAAAAGAAGTCTTTGAGGTGGCGAAACGCCGTCATCCCCCCACCAAAGTCATCAAGTGCAAAGGCAATACCAATGGGCTGCATTTCCTCCATGAAGCGAATGACAACCTCGTGGAGTTGCATCGCCGAGGTTTCCCCCACTTCGAGGATCAAGCGATGCGCAAGGGCGGGGTCGCGATCAAGCCGCTGATCAAGGCGGCGACGCCAAGCGGCATCGCCAATGGATCGCGCCGAGACATTTAGCGACAGGCGCAGCGTCGGGTTTGCCTGCAGCATGTCCAGACCGTGCCGCAACGTTTCGCAATCAATATCACGGCCCAACGCCTTTTCTTCGATCTGCCCCATGAATTGCCCCGCAGGCACAATCCGCCCGCCGTCATCAAGGACACGGATCAACCCCTCGTAAAAGACAACCTGATCGGGCTGGCCCGCGCGCACGACAGGTTGAAACGCCAGCGCGGTGTTGCCGCGTTCAAGTGCCTTGCGCACAATCGACAACACATCGCGATCACGACTGGCCACCGCATATTGCAGCGGGTCCATCGGCGTTTGCGCATTCAATGCGCCGGGGGAAAGATCAAAACTGGCCATGCAATCATCCTTGGTCCCCGCAGGTATCCCATTACTCCGCTTAATGGCTGGTAAAGAAACTCAATTTGCGATCAATTGAATCAACATTTGGGGGCAGGACATGAGCGAACGCTGCGGCTGGGCCGGACAGGGGAAAGTCTATGCCGATTACCACGATACGGAATGGGGCGTGCCAGAATACGATAGCCGTGCGCTGTGGGAAAAACTGATCCTCGACGGATTTCAGGCGGGTCTTAGCTGGATCACGATCCTGAAAAAGCGCGACAACTTTAGGGCCGCTTTTGCACAATTTGACCCCGAAGTGATTGCCGGCTGGGGCGAACCCGAGGTGCTGGCCTGTCTCAAAAACCCCGGCATCATTCGCCATCGCGGCAAGATCGAAGCTGCGATTACCAACGCCCGCGCCTATCTTGAGATGGATGATTTCTCGGCGTGGTGCTGGGCCTACACGAGCGGCAAACCGATCCACAATCGTTGGACCAGTCTGGTGCAGGTGCCTGCCTTAACGCCGCTATCAACACAGATGTCCAAGGATTTGAAAAAAGCCGGGTTCAAGTTTTGCGGCCCGACGATTGTTTATGCGTGGATGCAGGCTTGCGGGTTGATCAACGACCACCTTATCGACTGTCCGCAGCACGACCCCTGTGCGGCATTGGCACGGTAGCTACCAGCGCTTCAACGCATCCTCGTCGGCGTCCTTGGCGGCAACCCAATCGGCCCCGTTGCCAGTTTCTTCTTTTTTCCAGAATGGCGCGCGGGACTTCAGGTAATCCATCAAGAACTCGGCTGCAGCAAAAGCATCGGCACGGTGCGGGGCCGCCGTGGCAACCATCATGATCAGCTCACCGACCTCTAGTCGCCCATAGCGATGCACCACAAATGCATCGGCCAGCGCCCAGCGCGTCACGGCCTGTTGCGCGATCTCGGTCAGCGCTTTTTCTGTCATGCCCGGATAGTGTTCGATCGTCATGGCGCGCAATCCACCGTTCACGTCGCGCACCAATCCGCTAAAGCTGACGACGGCACCTGCGCCAGCCGCACGGGCAGTAAAAGAGTTCAGTTCCGCACCAACATCGAACGCGGCTTCTTGAACGCGGATGTCCATCAGCCACCTGTCATGGGTGGAAAAAACGCAATCTCGCGGACGCCTTCCAGCGGGGCGTCGAAATCGGCAAGCGTCTGGTCAACGGCGACCCGCAGCGCGCTTGTGTCCAAGAATGCCAAGTCATAGCGTTCTTCGCGCGCGCGCAGTTCGGCGATCAAATCGCGCACGGTTGCCGCCTTGGTTTCCACTTGTTCGCGCGGCACCCCGATGCGTTCACGCACCCAAGCGAAATAGACGACATCGATCACGCGCTTTCCCTCAAATAGGGGAGCGATTTGCGAAAGTAGTCAAAGCCCGTAAGCATGGTCAAAATCATTGCCGCCCAAAGCAAGATGATACCGATCCACCAGCTATAGAATGTGCCGTTCAGCTTCCAGATAAGACCCTGCAAATCAGGTTCGGTCCCTTCAAGCACAGCGATGATCAGCGCGTCATCCATGCCATCCGTGGACATCTGAAAATACGTGTCGAACGCTCCGGTGGAAAACAGCACGGCAATCGCGGTCATCTGCGCGGCGGTCTTCCATTTAGCAAGCTTCGTAACCGCCAAAGAGCCCGCCGTGTCGCCCAAAAATTCGCGCAACCCGCTGACGAAAGTCTCGCGGAACATAATAAGTGTCGCAGGCAGCAAAATCCACGGATCAAAACCCGTCTGCGATCCCCATCCGGACACACTGCAAATCACCAGCAGCGCGATGACTACCATCGCCTTGTCGGCAATCGGATCAAGCATCGCGCCGAATTTGGTTTGCTGGTTCCATGCACGCGCGAGATAGCCGTCAATCCAGTCGGTCGTCGCGGCGACCACGAATAGGATAAGCGCGAACCAATCAGCATACGGGCGCGCGAAATAAAGAAACATCAGCGCCACGCCGGGGGCGGCAAGCAGGCGCAGGACAGTCAGTATATTTGGCAGGTTCCATTTCATATGTCAGTCCTAGCGCCAAATGGCGGCGTGCACCACTCCCCGTAGATCGGTTCGAGGCCACTACCCCTTTTCATGAAAATAATCATAGATACCCTGCGCCATGTTGTCCGATATTCCGGCCACGGCCTTGAGGTCTGCAAGCGCCGCACGCCCGACTGCCTTGGCGCTGCCGAAATGCGCCAGAAGTGCCCGTTTGCGCGTCGCACCAACGCCCGGCACATCATCAAGTGGGGTCGCGCCGATAGCCTTGCTGCGCTTGGCGCGATGGGTGCCGATCGCAAAGCGGTGCGCCTCGTCACGCATACGTTGCACGAAATAAAGCACCGGATCATTGTGGCGCAACGCCATAACGCGCTGTCCGGTCCGGTGAAATTCTTCCTTGCCTGCGTCGCGATCCAATCCCTTGGCCACGCCAACCATCGGCACGTCGCCCACACCAAGTTCTGTCATGATCTCGCGCACGGCACTCACTTGCCCTTTGCCGCCGTCAATCAACAACAGGTCCGGCCAACTTCCTGCCTGGCGTTCGGGATCTTCCTTCAACAGGCGCTTGAAACGGCGGGTTAGAACTTCCTTCATCATACCAAAATCATCGCCCGGCGTCAGATCTTCGCCCTTGATGTTAAACTTGCGATATTGGCCCTTCTCGAATCCCTCAGGGCCCGCGACGATCATCGCACCAACGGCATGCGCACCTTGGATGTGGCTGTTGTCATAAACCTCGATCCGTTTGGGCGGATCACCCAGATCAAAGGCTTCGGCTAGCCCGCGCAGCAGTTTGCCCTGCGTCGCCGTTTCCGACATTTTCCGCGCAAGACTTTCGCGGGCATTGCGCGCGGCACCTTGTAGGATGTCGGCTTTTTCACCACGCTGTGGCACGATAATCTCGACCTTGCGCTTGGCCTTTTCGGACAAAGCCGCGGTCACAAGATCGGTATCGTCCAGCCCATGCGACAACAGCAGCATTCGCGGCGGATCGCGGTCAGAATAGAACTGCCCAACAAAAGCCTGCATGACTTCGGCCATGTCCTCGTCACCGGAAATACGCGGATAATAATCGCGGTTACCCCAGTTTTGATTGGCGCGGATAAAGAACACCTGCACACAGGCCTGCCCGCCATCGGTGTGCAGGGCAATCACGTCAGCCTCGGCCACACCTTGCGGGTTGATACCTTGGGCGGTCTGTACTTGGGTCAGGGCGCGGATGCGGTCACGCAGGGCGGCGGCGCGTTCAAACTCCATCTCTTGCGACGCCTTGGCCATATCGGTCGCCAATTGTGCCTGCATCTCGGTTGATTTTCCCGAAAGGAAGCGCTGCGCATCCTTCACCAATTGCGCATAGTCGGCTTCTGATATCTTGCCCGTGCAGGGGGCGGCGCAACGCTTGATTTGATGCAGCAAACAAGGTCGCGTGCGATTTTCGAAATCGCTATCGGTGCAGGTGCGCAGCAAAAACGCGCGCTGAAGCTGGTTCAGCGTCCGGTTCACCGCACCAGCGCTGGCAAAGGGGCCATAATAATCACCCTTCTCCTTTTTCGCACCGCGATGTTTCTTGATCTGCGGATAGGCATGATCGGCGGTCACAAGGATGTTGGGAAAGCTTTTGTCATCACGCAGCAGCACGTTGTATTTCGGCTTGAGCTGCTTAATCAGGTTCTGTTCCAGCAACAGCGCCTCGGTCTCGGTCGCGGTGGTCAGGAACATCATTGACCGTGTGTCGCGGATCATGCGTTCGATCCGCCCGCTGTGACCGGCGGGTCGCGCATAGTTGCTGACGCGCGCGCGTAAATTGCGAGCCTTGCCCACATACAAAACGCGGCTTTCGTGATCGAGCATCCGATACACCCCGGGCGACGAATCCAGCGTGCGCAGATAGGCCTGAATAAGGGCATGGCCCGTCAGTGGCTCGGGCGTATCGCTGGTCGTTTCATCACTCATGAGGCGTGGCTCTGATTCTGTAGTGGGCTGCAACCATATCGCAGCAAGGACAAGAGGAAAGCTATCCACTTTTCTTGTGGATAACTACGGGGACAATTCGGCTTGGGTCGGGTTTTTCCCTTGTTTACAGGGGGCTTCCCGACGTTGCCTATATTTTAGGCAACACCCTAAGTGGTTGATTTGGGGTCATATTTATTTTTTCCAAGGCAACCATCTGAAAACATTAAGAATTTGTAACCGTTTTGTGATCCTGAAAAGCCGACGTGCACAACTTGTCGGCTGGTTACTCGACACCGACGGTATCAGGCGTCTGCCAAGCTAGATGCTGACCGCCATCCACAACAAGCATCTGCCCCGTCACTGCGGGTGCATCGAGGAAATAGCCCAGCGCCGCTGTGATGTCCGCAGGCCCGGATCCGCGCCCCATAATCGTCGCGCTTCGTTGGCGGGCAAACTGTGCCGTGCTTTGATGCGCACCCTGCAAGGTCGGCCCCGGCCCGATCGCATTGACGCGCACGCGCGGGGCCAACCCCTGCGCGGTGGTCTGTGTCATTACCCACAAACCAGCCTTCGCAATCGTGTAGGTCATGAACTCGGGCGTCAGTTTGCGGATACGCTGGTCAATCATGTTGATGATCAAGCCCTGCGCCAAAGGCTCGCGATTTTCGTCGATCACCGGTTCGGGCACCTGTGCGGCAAACTGCTGGGTAAGCACAAACGGCGCGCGCAAGTTCGACCCGATATGGCGGTCCCAGCCTTCGCGGGTGGCTGACTGGATGGTATCATATTCAAAGATTGACGCGTTGTTGATCAGACAGGTCAGCGGCCCACCCAGCTTTGCGGTGGCAGCGCCAACCAGCGCGTCGGTTTCATCTTCATCCAGCAGGTCGGCACAAATTGCCACGGCACGCTGGCCCTTGGCCGCTACCTCGGCAACGACCGCCTCGGCTGCGTCACGCGATCTGTGATAATGCACCGCAACGTCATACCCATGATCCGCCAAATACAAAGCCATCGACCGCCCAAGACGCGCAGCTGCCCCGGTGACCAAGGCGCGGGGCATCACAGCACCACAAACAGATATGTGACGTAAAGAACGCTCAGCGCGATACCCCAAATGCGGGTGATGTCGACGCGAAGGAATACAAATGGGATCAGGATCAGGGATGCGCCCAGCATTACCCAAAGATCAAACCGCAAGAACTGCGGATCGACGGGGATTGGCCCAACCAGCGAGGCAACGCCGATAACGCCCAAAAGATTAAACATATTCGAGCCGATAACATTACCGATCGCCACATCTGCCTGACGCCGCACTGCGGCCATCACAGTTGTCGCCAATTCGGGCAAGGACGTGCCAATCGCCACAAGGGTCAGGCCGATCACGGTGTCGGAAATGCCAAAGCTGGTTGCGATATTGCTGGCACCATCCACCAACAAGCTTGCGCCAAGTGGCAGACCAATCAGGCCAAGCACAAGAAACAGCGATATCTTTGACCATGGGAGATCAGGGTCCGCGCCTTCAAGGTCTTCGATATCATCATCTGCGATCTTGTCGGCCTTACGGTGCTTTTGTGCCGCGCGGGCCGCATGGGTCAGCATGGCGGCAAGGGCTGTCAGCAGCACAATCGCCGCAACCCAGTCAAAGGCCCCCCGATACGCCAACCCGATAAACAGGAACGTGGCCGCGATCATCTGAACGTAACTGGCGCGCGTGTCGCATTCGCTAGTGTGCATGACTGCAAGCAAAGCGGGGATACCCAACACCAGCAGCACATTCGCGGTATTTGACCCAACGACGTTCCCAAGGGCCAATCCCGGTACATCTTCAATGATCGCCTGGATCGAAATGAGCAATTCTGGCGCGGAGGTGCCGACCGCGACAATCGTCAACGACACGATCAAGGCAGGCACACCAAGGCGCAGGGACATATTTACGGCCCCCTTAACAAGGCTGTCACCCGCCAGAAGGAGGATCAGCAACCCAAGGCCCGTATAAAGCCAGTCCGTGATCATTTACGGCCTTTCTTGCAGGGGCACGGCCCCTTGCCAATCCTGTAGCGCCCGCAGTTCTTGCACTTGGCCGCAGCCAATCGGTCCTGTCCGGGAAAGCGTATCTTGCCGAACATGGCAAGCACGGCCATCCCGACCAAGAACAAGCTTATGATCTTGAAAATCACGTCAGAGGCCGAATTGCGCAAATGCCGCGCGTTCTTCGATACTGGCAACGGTGTCGTCGATCAATTGCGCGCCGAACCGCGAAAACATCGACCGCTTCACGCCATAGCGTCGCAGTTTCACCTTATCGCCAAACCGTTCCTTAAGGACTGGCACCAAGTGACCGACCTGATCGGCCAGACCCTGTTCAACAGCTTTTTCACCGACCCAGATTTCGCCTGTGAAATGATCAGGATTATCAATCAGCCGTGAACCGCGCCGCGATTTGACGTGATCAATGAAATACACATGCAGATCGTCAAGCAGCCCCTTGAGACGCTTTATGTCTGCGGGCTTTTCCGGTTTGAACGGGTCCATCATGCTTTTGGATTTTCCGGCGGTGTGCACGCGGCGTTCAACGCCAACCTTTTCAATCGCGCCTGTTAGCCCGAATCCGGCTGAAATCAC